>JABDRA010000417.1 GCA_013041995.1 Anderseniella sp.
TTTTGCGTCTACCGCCCGCCCATTGATACCAAGTCGATCAATCCGGTCATCGAAGCCAAGTCGAACGGCAAGCCGCAGGTGGTGCTGAACTTTATCACGCCGCACCAGAAGTGGGGCATTCACTCGACCTATTCCGACAACCTGATGATGCTGACGCTGAACCGGGGCGGCCCGGTGGTGTGGATATCGGAAACCGATGCCGCAAAAGCCCAGCTTGTCGACAATGACTGGGTCGAGGTGTTCAACTCCAACGGGGCGATTTCGGCCCGGGTGGTTGTCTCCCAGCGCATGAAGGAAGGTACGATCTACATGTACCATGCGCAGGAAAAGATCGTGAATACGCCGGGCTCGCAGATCACCGGCCAGCGTGGGGGCATTCACAACTCGGTCACCCGCGCGATCACCAAGCCGACCCACATGATCGGCGGCTACGCGCAACAATCCTATGGCTTCAACTATTACGGCACGGTCGGGTCCAACCGAGACGAGTTCGTCGTGATTCACAAGATGGAAAAGGTCGACTGGATGGAAGGTCCGTTCGTCGAGCCGGTAACCCCCAAAGTGGAGGCAGCAGAATGAAAATCCGCGCTCAAATCGGCATGGTGCTGAATCTCGATAAATGCATCGGCTGCCACACCTGTTCGGTGACCTGCAAGAATGTCTGGACCAACCGCGAGGGCGTCGAATACGCCTGGTTCAATAATGTCGAGACCAAGCCGCGGGTTGGATACCCCAAGCAATGGGAAAACCAGAAGAAGTGGAACGGCGGCTGGACCCGCAAGGCCAACGGCAAAATCGAACCCAAAATGGGTGCCAAATGGCGCATCCTGGCGAAAATCTTTGCCAATCCCGACCTGCCGGAGATCGATGACTATTACGAGCCGTTCGATTTCGACTATGGCCATTTGCAGACCGCCGGTGAAACCCAGGCAGCCCCTACAGCAAGGCCGCGTTCACTGATCAGCGGCGAGCGCATGCAAAAGATCGAATGGGGTCCCAACTGGGAGGAAATCCTCGGTGGGGAATTCTCCAAGCGATCGGCTGACTACAACTTCGAGGGCATCGAGAAGGAAATCTACGGCGAGTTCGAGAATACCTTCATGATGTATCTGCCCAGGTTGTGTGAGCACTGCCTCAATCCGACCTGTGTGGCCGCTTGCCCGTCGGGCGCCATCTACAAGCGCGAGGATGACGGCATTGTCCTGATCGACCAGGAGAAATGCCGTGGCTGGCGCATGTGCGTCTCCGGCTGTCCCTATAAGAAGATCTATTACAACTGGTCATCGGGCAAATCGGAGAAGTGCATATTCTGCTATCCGCGGATCGAGGCCGGTCATCCGACAGTCTGCTCGGAAACCTGTGTGGGCCGCATCCGATATCTCGGTGTCGTACTTTATGATGCCGACAAGATTTCGGAAGCAGCATCTACGCAGGACGAGAAGAACCTGTACGAAGAACAGCTCAAGGTGTTTCTCGACCCCAATGACCCGGCGGTTATTGAGCAGGCGCGCAAGGACGGCGTTCCCGAGGCGTGGCTGGAATCTGCCAAAAAATCACCGGTCTACAAGATGGCGATGGACTGGAAGGTGGCGTTCCCGCTGCATCCGGAATACCGGACGCTGCCGATGGTCTGGTACATTCCGCCACTGTCGCCGCTGCAGTCTGCGGCCGAGGCCGGCAAGCTCGGTATGGATGGTGCCATGCCGGATGTCCGGTCCCTGCGCATACCGGTCAAATACCTGGCCAATCTGCTCACAGCCGGCAAGGAAGCCCCTGTCGTATCGGCACTGGAACGGATGCTGGCCATGCGCGCCTATATGCGGGCCAAGACCGTGGACGGTGTCATCGATGAGGTGGTGGCCGAAAAGGTCGGCATGACCGGCCAGATGATCGAGGACATGTACCACGTCATGGCCATCGCCAATTACGAGGATCGCTTCGTTATCCCGACCAGTCATCGCGAGATCTCCGAAGACGCCTATGACGTCAGGGGATCATGCGGGTTCTCGTTCGGCAACGGCTGTTCGGATGGTGAGGTTGATACCGACCTGTTCGGCGGAAAGCGGACCAGAACGGTGCAGACCCCAACCGACATATTCAAGGAGCGCGTGTAATGAATACGACCCTGAAGGTTCTTTCGCTGCTGTTGACGTACCCGACAACAGACTTGCTTGCAGGTCTGCCGGAGCTGAAAGCGGCATTGGCAGACGATGCCGCACTCGGTGATCGGGAACTGAAACTGGTGATCCGCCTTATCGACGATATCGGCAGGCTGGATCTGTACGACGCGCAGGAACGTTACGTGTTCCTGTTTGACCGTACCCGCACGCTGTCGCTGCACCTGTTTGAACATGTGCACGGCGAAAGCCGTGACCGCGGACAGGCCATGGTCGACCTGATGGCCATGTACGAGGCCGACGGTTTCGAGATCGACGCCAAGGAACTCCCGGATTTCCTGCCGATGTTCCTGGAATATCTGTCCAACAAGCCGGAGGCGGAAGCCCGTGAACTGCTCGGACAGACGGCGCACATCATCACCGTCCTGAAACAGCGGTTGCGCAAGCGCGACACTGTCTATGTCAACGCCTTCGTTGCGCTTGAGACAATCGCCAGGGGAAAGCCTGATGCGAAGCTGGTGCGCGAACTTCTGGCGGTGCCTGAGGATGATCCAAACGACCTCGAGGCACTGGACCGGATCTGGGAAGAAGAGGCGGTGACCTTCGGTGGCAATGCTGGCGATGGAACCTGCGGAACGGACCGGATTCAGCGCCAGATGCGCGCGCACCAACGCAAACCGGGTGATGACCTGCCTGGCCAAACTGACCAGATCGGAGGCTGACATGTCCAGTTACTTCAACACACTGCTGTTTACCGTTTATCCGTATGTGGCGCTGGCGATCATGATCATCGGTTCCATCCTGCGCTACGATCGCGAGCCTTATTCATGGCGCTCGGGCTCTTCACAATTGCTGCGGCGCAAGCAGCTGATGTGGGGGTCAGTGCTGTTCCATGTCGGCATTCTGTTCTTGCTGCTGGGCCATACCGTCGGACTTTTGACCCCGCATTCCGTCTATGAATATTTCCTGTCCGCGGAAGCTAAACAACTGCTTGCGATCATTGCCGGAACAATTGCAGGCATCGTCTGCTTCATCGGCCTGAGCATACTGATGCATCGACGGTTCCTTGATCCGCGCATCCGCGTCACCTCGACTTTTGCCGACAATGCCATCCTGGTCATCTTGTGGGTGCAGTTGACGCTTGGCCTGATCACCGTGCCGTATTCACTTCAGCATGCAGACGCCGGTGTCATGCTGGCACTGTCGGAATGGGCCCAGCGCATTCTCACACTGCAGATTGATGGAACAGCCAGTCTCGTGGCCGCGCAGGCATGGCCCTATCAGGCCCATATCCTGCTCGGGCTGACGATCTTCCTGATTTTCCCGTTCTCAAGACTGGTGCACATGCTGTCGCTTCCGGTTCGCTATATGTGGCGGCCCGGTTACCAGGTGGTGCGTGAACGCAATCGTCGCGGTACGTCGCGGTTGCCGGCGGAGTAAAAGCACATGACCTCAATCTACCAGAACCCGACCCTGCATATCCGTGAATCGGGCAAGAAGACAGCCTCTCAAACGGGCTATGACGGTTATGTCGAGCCGGATACCAAAATACCGCCCAAGCCGGCGAAGGTGATCAAGGACGTCACGGTCAATGGCGTGCTCATTGCGGAAGCCGACATCATGGCTGAAGCCCAAAACCATCCGGCAGACACACCCGGCGCCGCCCTGGCACAGGCAGCCCATGCACTGACAGTGCGTGAGTTGCTGCTGCAGGAGGCCGGCAGGCTGGGAGTGGAGGCTCCTGCCACGGCTGGCGATGGCAAGCGCGAGGAGGCCCGTGAGGATACTGTCATACGGTTGCTGATTGAGCAAGAGGTTGATGTGCCTCAGGCCGGTGACGAAGAGTGCCGGCGGATCTATGCCGTGAACCGGCATCGGTTCTGTTC
>JABDRA010000420.1 GCA_013041995.1 Anderseniella sp.
GGGTGGGGCGGACTTTGATCCAACCGGATGTTCCGATGCCGAAATAATGCGGTTCTGTCAGTCGTTCATGCTGGAACTCCATCGTCATATACAGCCGGACATCGATGTTCCGGCTGGTGACATCAACGTAGGGGCGCGGGAGATCGGATATCTGTTCGGTGCCTACAAGCGCATTACAAACGAGTTCGAAGGCGTGCTGACCGGAAAGGGCTTGTCCTTCGGGGGCAGCGAAATGCGCACCGAGGCAACGGGTTTTGGCGTGATCTATTTCCTCCACGAAATTCTGAAACAGGCCGGTGCATCGATCGAGGATCAGACAGTGGTTATTTCGGGCGCCGGGAATGTTGCAACTTTCGCGGCTCAAAAGGCTGTCGATCTGGGGGCGAGGGTCGTCACACTTTCAGACAGCAACGGCTTCATCCATGACAAAGAGGGGATTACCAGCGAGAAAATACAGTGGGTACGCGCTCACAAGGAAAAGCCGGGCTCCAGTCTGGTGGCATACGCTGATGAGTTTGATGCCAAGTGGCATGAAGGGAAATCTCCCTGGCAAGTGGAATGTGACGTAGCGCTCCCATGTGCTACGCAAAATGAACTGGATGAAGACGCGGCAAGGACGCTCGCCGGCAACAATTGCAAGTTTGTTGCCGAGGGCGCCAACATGCCCACGACGGCGGGGGCAAAGAAGGTATTCAAGGATGCCGGGGTGTTGCGAGGACCTGCAAAAGCCGCCAACGCCGGTGGGGTTGCAGTTTCAGGTCTCGAGATCAGCCAGAACAGAACTGGCCGGTCCCGCAGCCGCGCCGAGATCCGGGAGGACCTGTGTGAAATCATGAAGTCAATTCATGAGGCCTGCCTCGAGCACGGGGAAGGAGAAGACGGCATTGATTATGCCAGGGGCGCAAATATCGCCGCGTTCAAAAAGGTGGCGGATGCGATGATGGCCCAGGGTATCGGCTAGCACTTCTGCGGCGGCAGAAGTCCCAGTTTGCCGCCTGGTGTCCCGCGCATTGGGCCTGGCGCGGCGGTTATGAAACGAAATCGCTTTTGGCATGACGCACTATGGAACCAAATCCATTGCGCCGGGTTTGCACCATGACGTAGTTCAACACCATGAAAGGATATTGCATGACCGAAATGACCAATGCCAAAATTCTCATCATCTCGACAAATGGATTTGAACAATCAGAACTCGACGTGCCGCTGGAAAGGTTGAAGGAGGCGGGCGCCACTGTTCATGTCGCCAGTCTCGATGGCAATTCCATAACAGGCTGGAAAGACGGGAACTGGGGTAACACTGTTGAAGCGGATATGAAGGTCGGTGACATCTATGTTGATATGTATGACTGCCTGGTGTTGCCGGGCGGCCAGATGAACCCGGATATCCTGCGTGCAGACGAGACCACGGTTCAAAAGGTCAGGGAATTTGTCGAGGGCAACAAGATCGTTGCGGCGATTTGCCATGCGCCCTGGCTGCTGATCGAGGCAGGCGTGGCCGAGGGCCGGGAGATGACGTCCTACCACTCGATCCGTACTGATCTGAAGAATGCCGGCGCCAATGTGGTTGACAAGGAAATTGCCATATCAAACGGCATAATTACCAGCCGCAGCCCGGAAGATCTGGATGCTTTCGTTGCCAAGATCATCGAAGAAGTCAAAGAAGGCGAGCATAGGCGTCACGCTGCCTGAGTAGCCCTGCAAAACGAAACCGCTGTGACCAGGATGTCACAGCGGCCATTTTCTGGCTTGTAGCAACATGGGTTCTTGTGAACCCATGTTGCTATAACGCTTTGGAAACGATCAGGTTTATGATTTTTGGTTGATTCAACCAAAAAATATCCTGATCTAGTCTTCAAATGTCAGGGCGTCGGGATCCGCCCCCAGTTCCTTAAGGGCTGATGTCACGCCGTCCATCATCGGCGGTGGTCCGCATACATAGAAGCGCTGGTTGAAGTCCGAAACAGTGGATGACAGCAACTCCTTGTCGATCAACCCGTGCCTGAACCCGTCCTTTTCCTCATCACTGAGCACGAGCAGCAGGTCTTCCCCGGTCAACATGCCCTCGAGCTCTGTCCTCGCGATGATGTCGTCCCCGGTCTTGTTGCCGAAGATCAACCTGTTGCCGGCGAGATCACCCGCCTTGGCCAGCTTTCGCAGGATAGCGAGGAAAGGTGTGATACCTGCTCCGCCAGCGATGAACACCCCCGGGCCCTTGTACTCGATTGTGCCCCAGGGATCCTGGATGAGAAGACTGTCTCCGGCCGTCAGTTCGGCAAGCTTGTCGGTCACGCCATCGTGGTCCGGATAGCTCTTGATGGTAAACTCAAGGGTATCTTCTTCGGGAAGCGAAGTGAAGGTGAACGGGCGTTCCTCTTCCCGCCAGCCGTCTCTGTCGATGGCGACGTCAGTCGCCTGTCCTGGTGTGAACTTATAACTGTCAGGCTTTTCAACCCTGTATCGTCGCACGTCCGGGGTGTCAGGTATGATGTGAAGTATCTCTACAGCGTTTTTCATGGAACCTCTTCTTACTGGTGACCGTAGAAGAACGGTTACAGCAGACGGTGGTTCCATGTTGCTTGACAAGTGGCGATGGCCGGCTCCCGATCGGCCTCCGAGGATATACAAAAACCTGGTGGCTCAGCCTGTGTCGAGTGTTTTGCACCGGATTTCAGTGGTCGGCCGCCGGTCACGTCATGATGTGCCGATGTAGTCGAGAAAGGCGTATCAGTTGTCAGCGTCATGCATTGCTTCGAGCAACTCGTCAAAGGATGGACCACTGATGAACTTCATGCCCCAATCCCGGTACTTGCGGGAGCCGACCTTGTGCTCGCTAACCACGATCGTTCCGGAGTGCCGTCCATCAGATTTGATGCACTCCAGCAGGCGGTGCACTGTGTCGGTGGGGCCTTCGAGTACCTGGGCGAAGTTTGTTCCGTTGAATGCCATAGCCCCGGTGATTTCAGCTTTTGCGTTCGAGGCTGCAGATTGATCAGCAATCGCTCTGGCATCTTCGTGCGTAGTGTCAAAGGCGGCAGTGCTTACATAG
>JABDRA010000039.1 GCA_013041995.1 Anderseniella sp.
CCGTTGCCAAGCCCCTGCAGGAACACAAAACTCGCCAGCAGCACCGGCAGTGCGGTTGCGCCCATCAGGCTAAGTGCGGCAGCCGACATGGCAAACTGGCATGAAATGGCGATGACAAGACTGGGCACTCGATGTTCAATACCCATGACCATGGTTCGGCCGATAACCTGCATTGGACCGATCATGGAAATCGCCAGAATGGCGGTTTCCCTGGCAAACCCGCGCTCGGTCAGCAGCGGGATTGTATGGGTGATCATGATGCCGGTGTTCATCGAAATCATGGCCAGGCCCAGGGCGAGCGCCCAGAATGCAGGCTTTCGGGCGATGCGCATTGGCTCCCTGGCATTGCGGCTTGATGGCACAGACGCAGCCCCTCCGATCTGTTCCGCCCGGCTTGCCGCCCACCACATCAGTGGTACTGCAATTACGATGATGACGGCTGCGAACACCAGCACCGCACCGCGCCATCCAAACGTTGACGACAGATAAAACGCAGCAGGAAATGAAACGGTGCCGGCAAGGCCCGCCATCAGGGAGACGATGGTAATGCCGCGCCGGGCGCGTGACCCCAGTGTTCGGGTCAAAATAGCAAAGCAAGGTTCGTACAGACATCCGGCAAGCGTGATGCCGATGCCGAACCATACAAGGTAGAACTGCCATAATTGGGTTACCTGCGTGAGCAGCACCAACAGCATGGCACCCGCGACCGCACTACCACAGAATACTTTTGTTCCCAGTCCCCGGTCAATCAGCCTGCCGGCAACCGGTGCCATCGCGGCAGATGTCAGGACGGCCAGCGTGAATGCGCCGGTCAGTCCGGTCTTGGACCAGCCGAATTCCTGCTCCCATTGCACCAGCAGGGCAGGGAAGGAGTAATACAGTGCGGCCCACAGGATCGTCTCGGCAATTGCCAATGGCCAGATAAGTTTTTGGAATTGTCGAGATTGCATTGGAGGTGACACCAAAGGAACAGATTGTTGACCCTTTTGGTGTCAAGATAGACCGTTCTGCGGCAACCGCACACTTGCTTTCTTGCATTTGTGTGGCTAAAAGCCCACTTAAGTTCCAGCTGACACTTAATATTTGTAAGGATTCACGCTTCATGGCACGCGTTACCGTTGAAGACTGCATCGAAAAACTGCCGAACCGGTTTGAACTGGTTCTGATGTCTGCGCATCGCGCCCGCATGATCTCGCAGGGAGCGCCTTTGACGCTCGACCGCGACAATGACAAAAACCCTGTTGTGGCTCTGCGCGAGATTGGCGATAGCACCATCGACGTGGAAGACCTTCGCGAAGATTATGTCCATTCCATGCAGAAGCATGTTGAGGTGGATGAGCCGGAAGAAAGCGCAGTACCGCTGCTGCTGGCCGGTAATGAGCCTGACCAGGCAGAACCGGCTCCCACCGAGCAGGACGGCCAGGACGGCTATGATCGCATGAGCGAAGATGATCTGCTGCGCGGCCTCGAAGGCCTGCCGCCGGCAGAGAGTCCGGGCTCGCAGCGCTCCGGCTACTGACACCGGACCTTCAAGAGTTTATCTGATTTTCGACCGGAGCAATTCAACGTTGCTCCGGTTGTTTTGTTTTCCGGCTCCTTATTGTGTCTGTTACACTGCCACAATTGGGATTTTTGAACAGGCCGCGGGCATGATGCGTCAATACGAGTTGGTGGAAAGGGTCACAAGCTATGACCCTGACGCAAATGAAGCCATGCTCAACAAGGCTTACGTTTACGCCATGAAGGCACATGGTCATCAGGTCCGGGCCTCCGGTGATCCTTATTTTACCCATCCGCTGGAAGTCGCTGCCATTCTCACCGAGATGAAGCTGGATGATGCGACCATTGCGGCCGCCTTGCTGCACGATGTCGTGGAGGACACCGAGGCGACACTCGCCGAAATCGAGCAGCTGTTCGGTGGAGAGATATCCGAGCTGGTTGAAGGCCTCACCAAGATCAAGCGCTTAGACCTGATTTCCAAGGAGGCAGCACAGGCAGAGAATCTGCGCAAGTTGTTGCTGGCCATGTCGCGTGATGCGCGCGTCCTGCTGGTCAAGCTGGCCGACCGGTTGCACAATATGCGTACCCTGCATCATGTGAAGCCGGAAAAACGCGCCCGCATTGCCAAGGAAACCATGGATATATACGCGCCGCTGGCCGGCCGCATGGGTATGCATTCCATGCGTGAGGAACTGGATGATATTGCCTTCAAGGCGCTGTATCCGGAAGCGCGTGACGGCATCATGAAACGGCTCGAAGCACTCAGGGCGGAATCAGGTGACATTCTTACCAATATTGAAGAACGGCTTACCGAACAGTTGGCGGCAAACGGTATCGGTGCGCATGTGTCGGGCCGGGAGAAGAAGGCCTATTCGATCTGGCGCAAGATGCAGCGCAAGCATTTGTCACTGGGGCAGCTGTCTGACATTTTTGGCTTTCGGATTATCGTGGCGAGCGAAGCCGACTGCTACAAGGCGCTGGGTGTGGCGCATACTGCCTGGCGGGTGGTGCCGGGCAGGTTCAAGGATTACATCTCCAACCCGAAGCAGAACGACTACCGCTCCATTCACACAACGGTTATCGGTCCGCACCGCAAACGTGTGGAACTTCAGATCAGAACCCAGGCGATGGACGATATCGCCGAACGGGGTGTGGCCGCCCACAGCTTCTACAAGGATGCCGCCGATCCGATGGCGGCGGAACGCGGGATAAGGTTACCGCACGGAGATTCCAATTCATTCAGATGGTTGCGGTCGCTTGTTGAAACCCTTGCCGAGGGTGATAATCCGGGTGAATTTCTGGAGAGTACAAGGCTTGAGCTGTTTGCGGACCAGGTCTTCTGTTTCACGCCCAAGGGTGCGCTGATTGCTCTGCCCAAGGGTGCGAACGCCATTGATTTTGCCTATGCGGTACATACCGATATCGGGAATTCGTGTGTGGGGTGCCGGATCAATGGCCGGCATGCGCCCCTGATGACCGAACTCGCCAATGGTGATGAAGTTGAAGTCATAAGATCGCAAGCCCAGACACCGCCTGCAGCCTGGGAAAAAGTGGTTCATACCGGTAAGGCCAGGTCAGCTATAAGACGGGCGACCAGATTTGCAGTGCGCGCCCAGTATGCCGGACTGGGGCGTGAAATAATTGAGCGTCATCTTGCGCGTTTCGATGCGACATACAACAAGAAGCAGTTTGGCGAAGCCATGCGGAAACTGGGTGTTTCGTCTGCTGAAGATGGCCTGGCAGCCGTTGGGCGCGGCGAACTTGCAGCCCATGATGTAATGAATGCGCTCGGCTTTGAGGGCGAGCGGGAAGCGCCCAAGCGTGACATTCGAAAATCACGCACTGTCAAGCAGGAGGGCGGCGTGCCGTCGATCCCGGTTCGCGGTGTCAATCAAAACCTGCCCCTGAACATCGATGCATCGACCGGTGCTGTTCCCGGTGAACGGATTGTGGGAATTCTGAAACCCGGCGAAGGCATTACGGTCTATCCGATTTTTTCCGCAGCACTGCAGAAGTTTGACGATGAACCGGACCTGTGGATTGATCTGGCCTGGGATGAAGATTCTGCGACCAGTCTGTATCCGGCCCGCTTAAGGGTTGTTGTGCACAACGAGGTTGGGGCATTGGGCCAGCTCACCCAAACGGTTGCCGACGGCGGGGCAAACATAGAAAACCTGCAGATGACGGAGCGGGCGCGTGACTTTTACAATATCGACCTGACGGTTGAAGTTGAAGATGTCAGGCATCTCAATCAAATTATGAATGAACTTGCCCGAAAGCCATTGATTTCCACGGTGGTTCGCGCGACAGGTTCTGACTGACAATTGCCGCATTTCCGGCTCAACTAGGATGTTTCAAAGAAACGGTGACTTTGATGCTTACACAAGATCAGGTGCTAGATGAATTTCGCGCTGCCGGCGCGCTCCTGGAAGGTCACTTCGTGTTGTCTTCCGGCCTGCACAGCACGCGATACCTGCAGTGTGCCCGGGTGCTGATGGACGCGCGCCGGGCAGAACGCTTATGCGCCACGCTTGCACAAAAGATTGACGCTGCGGAATTCGGCGAGTTTGATATGGTGGTGTCTCCTGCCATGGGCGG
>JABDRA010000428.1 GCA_013041995.1 Anderseniella sp.
CCTTGTAGGCGATATGGTTGCTAATTCAAGCCCCTGAGCGGCAATATCTTCGGGCATCTGTTGTCCGTCGATCAATGCGGCGGACAGCCTGGACAGGGCCGTCGCGGTCTGAATGCCATAGCCGCCCTGGCCGGCCAGCCAGAAGAAATTGTCGACCTGCTCGTCAAATCCGACGACCGGGTTGCCGTCTTCTGCAAAACTGCGCAGACCGCCCCAGGTGTGGCCGATATGAGTGACTTCAAAATCGATCACGTTCTGGAATTTTTCGACCGCTTCGGCCAGTGCCATGTCGTCAGCCCAGGCATCATGCGGATCAACCGGTGTCGCATCGGCCGGAGACAGCATCAGCTTGCCGCCCATGGGTTTGAAGTAAAATGTTTCACCTGCGCCGAAGCACAATGGCCACTGATCGACATTTGCGCTTGCCGGCAAGTCAAGCAGGACGGCGGAGCGGCGCTTGGGTGTGACCTCGATTGCCTGTGCCTTTGCCAGCCCGGCAATGGGTGTGGCCCATGCACCGGCGGCGTTTACAACCATACTGCTGCTTAGATCGCCATCGGATGTCTGCACCTGCCATGCGCCATAGTGCCGGGTAAACCCGGTGACCTCGGCCTTGGTCAGCACCGTGCCGCCGCGCGCCCTGAACAGTTTCATATAACCCTGCAGCAGCAGGTCCACATCCAGGTCGCGGGCATGATCGTCACTCAAGGCCGCGATCAGCGCTTCGGTCTTCATCAGCGGCACTTTTTGTTTGAGTTCATCCAGCGGCAACGGGCGCAGGCCCAGTGCCTGGCCTTCTGCCATGTGGGATTCATCTCCGGGCCCGACCATCATCACCTCGCCACGCGGTGACAGAAGCGGTGCCGCTGCAAAGTCATTGGGGGCAGCTTCGAAAAACGCCTCGCTTGCCCTGGCCAGTGCCTGGATGGATGCCGGACCATAGCTGGGTACAAAGGTGGCGGCTGACCTGCCGGTTGAGTGATAACCTGCCTGGGATTCGCGCTCGACGACGCAAACCTTGTGGGTTTCTGACAATTCGGCGGCTGCCGAAAATCCGGCCATGCCGCCGCCGATCACCACGATGTCGAAAATTCTGCTCATTCAGGTCCCAGATCCTGTCAACTTGCATTGCGTTTGGACGATGTCTCACGGCATTCTTGTCCGACTATTCATTCGCCGTCGAGGGGCTATCAAGATGAGTGACGCTGTATTGCATTTTTCACATGACGAGTATCTCGCTCGCATTGCGAAGACCCGCGCTGAAATGATGAGGCGCGGGCTGGACATGGTCATTGTGTCGGACCCGTCCAATATGGGCTGGCTGACGGGGTATGACGGCTGGTCGTTTTACGTACATCAGGCGGTATTGCTGGGCCTTGAAGGCGAGCCGGTGTGGTGGGGGCGGTCGATGGACGCCAACGGCGCTTATCGTACTGCCTTCATGGCGCACGACAATGTCGTCGGGTATCCCGATCATTTCGTGCAGTCCGCAGAACGCCATCCGATGGATCATCTGTCGGGTGTTATTGCCGAACGCGGATGGCAAAGTGCGCGCATCGGCGTTGAGATGGACAATTACTGGTTTACCGCTGCGGCGTGGGAGAGCCTGAAGGCGCATTTGCCCGATGCCAAATTCAGCGATGCCAACGGGCTGGTGAACTGGCAGCGCGCCGTCAAGTCACCTGCCGAGATTGAGTTCATGCGCCGGGCTGCCGGCATTGTCGAGCGCATGCATGCAAACATTGTCGACATGGCGGAGCCCGGCCTGCCCAAGAACGCGCTGGTGGCGGAATTGTACAAGGTGTCGATTGAAGGGGCCAATGGCCACTGGGGCGACTATCCGGCCATCGTGCCGATGCTGCCGTCGGGCATGGATGCGACCGCGCCGCACCTGACCTGGAATGATCAGCCGTTCAAGTCAGGCGAGGCCACGTTCTTTGAAATAGCCGGGTGTTACAGGCGGTATAATTGCCCGCAGTCGCGCACGCTGTTTCTGGGCCAGGTGCCGCAGAAATATCTGGATGCGGAAAAGGCGGTGCTGGAAGCGGTGGACAAAGGCCTGGAGCAGGCAAAGCCCGGCAATACATGTGAAGACATAGCCATCGCGTTTTACGATACGCTGGAACGGCACGGGTTTTCCAAGGATTCCCGCACCGGCTATTCCATCGGCCTCAGCTATCCGCCGGACTGGGGTGAGCGCACCATGTCGTTCCGGCGCGGTGACAAGACGGTGCTTGAGCCGGGCATGATCTTTCATTTCATGCCGGCACTGTGGCTTGATGACGGGGGACTGGAAATCACCGAGCCGATCCTGATTACCGAGACCGGCGTTGAGTGCGTGTGCAACACGCCGCGCAAGCTGTTTGTGAAAGGCTAAGCGAATGCGTCATTTTGCGGAGATTGAAACACTGGCCGCCAACAACAAGGGCGGAGAGGCGGCGATGCAGGCCCTGTTGCAACCGGTGCCGGAGCAAGCGGAGGTAACGGCCTTGGGTGATGATCGCTGGCTGGCCAATTTCGCGCGCTGTGTTTTCAATTCCGGCTTCAACTGGAAGGTCATCGAGAAGAAATGGCCGGGCTTTGAAGAGGCGTTTCACGGTTTCAATCCCAACTTCCTGGCGATGCTGCCGGACGAGGAATATGAAGCGCTGCTCACCGATACCCGCATTGTGCGGCATGGCGCGAAAATCATGTCGGTACGCGACAATGCCATCTGGCTGGTTGAGCTGGCCAGAGAGCATGGCACGGCAGCAAAGTTTCTTGGTGACTGGCTGGCATCGGACCAGATCGGGTTGCTGGACCTGATGAAGAAACAGGGGTCACGGCTGGGCGGAAACACCGGTCAGTATGCATTGCGCTTCATTGGCAAGGACGGATTTATCCTGTCGGCAGATGTCACCACTGCGCTCATGCGCGAAGGCGTTGTCGCGAAAATTCCATCGTCCAAGAAGGACATGGCAGCCGTGCAGGACGCCTTCAACCAGTGGCATGAGGAAACCGGCCGGCCCTATACCCATCTCAGCCGTATCCTGGCGATGAGTGTGGGGTAGGCAGCCTCTCGATCAGCTTGTCGACCGTTTCATTGCTGCAGAGGCGACCAGTATAATGACGGCAACGGTCGCGATCTGTCCGGCGATTACGGCAGGCCAGATTAGGGCGAACTGCGCGTCCAGGTATTTTTGCGGCCCGTAGGACAACAGGGCCATCAGGGCGGCCAGCACGGACAGAACCCGGCCCGCTGCGGTGTCCAGCGGTCCGATGATGATGGCAGCGGCTGCGGTTGACAGGGCGGCGGCCAGAAACGGTGCGATACCAAACAATGGAATGGTCGCCGGCGGATGCGGGGCCGACTGCGCGAACAGCGCGCCCAGCATGGTCAGTTGCAGGATAATCAGGGCGGCCAGAGCGGCGTTGGCGTGGCGGATGTGGGCTGGGGTCATCATGGCGTTCTCCAAAAACGTAATTATATGTACGGTTGAATTATCCGTAACAACGTGTACGCTTGTTGTCAATAGCACCGGGAGATGTGATTGATGCGGGATGAAAACAAGGCGGCGCGCAAGGACCGTATCGAGGCGGCGGCTTTGGAGTTGTTGGCGCAGAAAGGCTACCTGGCGACGTCGATGCTTTCCGTGGCAAAGCGGGCCAAAGCCTCCAACGAAACGCTGTACAACTGGTACGGCAACAAGCAGGGCTTGTTCAGGTCACTTGTTGAGGCGAATGCCGGCGAAGTGAAATCACTGCTGGAAAACGACCTGGCACAGAAACGACCACCTGAAGCGACCCTTAAGGCCCTAGGCCCGCTGTTGCTGGGACTGCTGATCAGTGACAAGGCCATCACCCTGAACCGGGCTGCCGCTGCTGACCCGTCCGGGGAACTGGCGCGGGAACTGACCCAGGCCGGCAGGGGCACGGTCGCGCCCCTGATTGCGGACGTGTTTGTAAAAGCGCGAGAGGCCGGTATCCTGACTTTTGACGATGCCGCTGACGCAGTGGGGCTTTATCTTGACCTGCTGGTCGGCGACCTGCAGATCAGGCGGGTGCTGGGAGCTGTACCTGCGATGACCCAATCGGAGATTGACCGTCGTGCGGCGGGCACACTGGATAATTTGAAACTATTGCTGAAGACCGACTATGGCG
>JABDRA010000437.1 GCA_013041995.1 Anderseniella sp.
ATGCACCCGTTTCAGGGGGCGTCGGCGGGGCCCAGACAGGCACCTTGACCATCATGGCGTCATGCCCGGCCCATATATTCGAAAAGGCTACGCCTGTGCTCGACGTGGTCGGCAAGAACGTCTTCCATGTCGGTGAAGACCATGGCGCGGGCTCCACCGCCAAGCTGGTCAACCAGTTGCTGTGCGGTGTTCACATTGCCGCTGCTGCCGAAGCACTGCAACTGGCAGAGGCCGCCGGGGTCAATCCGAAGTCGGTGTTTGATATCGTGTCGGTATCTGCTGCGGCGAGCTGGATGCTGAATGATCGCGGGCCGCGCATGCTGGAGGATGATCCCGAGGTTCGCTCGGCGGTGGATATTTTCGTCAAGGACCTCGGCATCGTGCTGGACCATGGCCGTGCCGCGCGCCACGGGCTGCCCCTGTCGGCAGCAGCGCATCAGATGTTCCTGGCCGCTTCCGGCGCAGGTCTTGGCAGGGCGGATGACAGCCAGGTCATTCGGTCGTATCGTGCCCTCAACCGCAAGCCGGACAACAGGGACTGACAATCATGGCAGCAAGCTTCAACCAGCCGCTGGGCGGCAACGACATGCCGCGGTTTGCAGGCCCTGCCACCATGATGCGCCTGCCCACGGCAAAAACCGCCCGTGGCCTGGATGCCTGTTTCGTTGGCGTGCCCATGGACATCGGCGCCTCGAACCGCTCCGGCACCCGGCACGGCCCGCGCCAGATCAGGGCGGAAAGCTGCATGCTGCGGCCCTACAACATGGCGACGGGCGCTGCCCCTTTTGATTCACTTCAGGTCGCCGATATCGGCGATGTGGCGGTCAACACGTTCGACCTGAAGAAGTCCGTAAAAATCATCGAGAAGGCCTATGACCGGATCCTGGCGCAGGACTGCGTGCCGCTGACGCTGGGGGGCGATCATACGCTGACCCTGCCCATCCTGCGCGCCATGCATAAGAAGCACGGGCCCGTCGCACTGCTGCACATCGACGCCCATGCCGACATCAACGAGCATATGTTTGGTGAAAAAATCGCCCATGGCACCCCGTTCCGCCGCGCCGTGGAAGAAGGCCTGCTGGCCCAGGACAAGGTGTTCCAGATCGGCCTGCGCGGGACAGGCTATGCGCCGGCGGACTTTGACTGGCCGCGCGAGCAGGGCTTTACCGTCATCACCGCGGAAGAGTGCTGGTACAAGTCCATGACGCCGCTGATGAGTGAGGTACGCGCAGAGATCGGTGACCACCCGTGTTACTTCACCTACGATATCGACAGTCTCGATCCGGCCTTCGCACCGGGGACCGGCACGGTGGAAATGGGAGGGCTGACCACCTGGCAGGCACTGGAGATCGTGCGCGGCGCCAGGGGGCTGAACCTGGTCGGCGGTGATCTGGTGGAAGTATCTCCGCCCTATGATCCGTCCGGCAATACCGCTCTGATCGGCGCCAATATTCTCTATGAAATGCTGTGCGTGCTGCCGGGCGTGAAGTATCCCGAGGGTGGGGAGTGATTGCGTCCGGGTGGGAGTTAATCGCCACTCGTCACCCCAGCTACAGTGCCATCCCGCAATCGTCATTCTCGCGAAAGCGGGAATCCAATCCACGACGGATACATTTGCTGATCTGTGAATGGATCCCCGTTTTCACGGGGATGACGGCAGCGGGTGCTGGAGTGCGGGAGATGCCAGAGGCACAATGGCGCAGGGCCGCCGTTTGTCCTGTGCAACCGGTCGGTCAATCCTTATATGTGGCGCAACAGACAACCAGTTTTGAGGCATGCCCTTGAGGTCCGTTAAAATTACAGCCATTGCCGATTATGCGGCCACCATGGCGGCCGGATGGCACCAGATTTTTGCCGAAACGGTCGAGATGGTGCCGGCGCCGGTTGAAATGCAGCCCAATGGTTTTATCCAGGCCAACTGGCGCGACCGCCCTTATGGTCAGCTGGCCAGTCTCAAAGCGCAATCCGTGCATGACGGCACCACCATTGCAGTCCGCTTGCGCTGGGCCTCTGAAAAGCCGGAGACCGGTGGCCGCGAAGGCTTTCCCGACGGCGCGGCAATCGCCTTCCCGATTAAAGGCGAACCGGTGCTGTGGAGCATGGGCAATGAAGACGAGCCGGTGCAGTTCATCCAGTGGCAGGCCATGAAAAACAAGGTCCGCTCGGTTGTCGCCTGGGGCATCGGGTCGTCCGTCCCCGGTACCCCGGTCAGCGAAAGCGTGACCGCCGGATGGTCGCAAGGCTACTGGACAATTGTAATGTTGCGCACCCTTGCGGGCGGGCCGGAAGCCGCTACGCTTGAAGTCGGAAGCGACAGCCAGATCGGCTTTGCGGTCTGGAACGGCTCCAACGAGGAGCGCGCCGGCATCAAGGCGGTCTCGGCGGACTGGTCGCCACTGACAATCGAGGCCTGAAGGAGCTGAAACCCAAATGAGCAATCGCCAGGTGGCCATGGTCATCGATCTCAACAAGTGCATTGGCTGCCAGACCTGCACCGTTGCCTGCAAGACCTCGTGGACCTCCGGCGAGGGCCAGGAAGGCATGTGGTGGAACCAGGTCTATACCGCACCCGGTCACGGCACCCCGAAGGACTGGGAGCAGATGGGCGGCGGCTTTAAGGACGGCGAACCGCAGAAAGGCGTGCGCCCGGCACAGGGCGATTTCGGCGAGGGCTTTGAACTGAACTACAAGGAGGCCCTGTTTGACGGCGCTGGCAACGAGGCGCTGAAACCCATTGGCGATGAACCGCAGTGGGGCATGAACTGGGACGAGGATGTGGGCGCCGGCGATTACCCCAACTCCTATTTCTTCTATATCCCGCGCATCTGCAATCACTGCACCAAGCCTGCCTGCATGGAAGCCTGCCCGCGCGGCGCGATCACCAAGCGCGAGGAAGACGGCATTGTCGTCATCAATGAGGACCATTGCCGGGGTCTGCGGTTCTGCCAGTCGGCGTGTCCATACAAGGAAATCTATTACAACCACGTCACCGGCCATGCGCAGAAATGCGTGTTCTGCCTGCCGCGCATCGAAAAGGGCGTGGCAACCGCGTGCTCGCGCCAGTGCCCGGGCCGGGTGCGTTTTCTCGGATTCCTGGAAGACGAGGACGGACCGATCCACAAGCTGGTCAACGTGCACAAGGTGGCCCTGCCACTGCACCCGGAATATGAAACCGAACCGAACGTGTTCTACATCCCGCCTCTGTCGCCGGAAAAATTCGATGATGACGGCAACCCGACCGGCGAGGACCGCATTCCGTTGGGCTACCTGGAAAGCCTGTTCGGCCCCGAGGTTGGCCCGGCGCTTGAGCGCATCAAGCAGGGCCGCGCCGACAAGCAGTCGGGCAAGGGCTCTGACCTGATGGACACGCTGATCTCGAAGAATTTCCTCGACCTGTTTGGCCCGTTCACCAACCATCCGCGCGAGATCGAACGCATTGCCACCGAGCTTGAACGCGAGCCGGTGATCGTGCCGCCGGAAATCGAGATCGCCTATCGCGGCCCGGGAGGCTCCAGCCAGTGACCAGCGGACTGACACGGCGGAATTTTCTAAAAAGCGGTGCAGCGGTCACTGCATCGCTGGCGCTGCCGGATTTCATTGCCGGCTCCGGCCAGTCGCTGACCGCGCTGGCAGGCTCGCGTCCGCGCGACTACACCAAAATCGTCGACATCTACCGCAACAAGTGGACCTGGGACAAAACCGTCCGCGGCACCCATTTGATCAACTGCTGGTACCAGGCCCACTGTGCATTTGATGTCTATGTGCGCGACGGCATCGTGTTCCGCGAGGAACAGGCCGCTGACTACCCGCAGCTCAACGAAGACGTGCCGGACATGAACCCGCGCGGCTGCCAGAAGGGCTGTTCGTTCTCCAAGCGCATGTATGAGGAAAGCCGCATCCGCTATCCGCTGAAGCAGGCGGGTGAACGCGGCTCCGGCAAGTGGGAACGTGTCACCTGGGACGAGGCGCTTGACGACATCGCCGACAAGTTCATCGACGTGGTCAGCGAGGAAGGCACCGACCGGGTCATCTGGGACATGGGGCCGGACATCAATGTGGGTGCGGCCAATGCCGGCCAGGCACGATTTGCCCAGCTCACCCATTCCATCTCGCTGGACTCCAATTCGTCAAACGGCGACGGCCATCGCGGCGCGTTCGAGACCTTTGGCAATATCTACATGGACAGGTCCATCGAGGATTATTTCTATTCCGACGTGATCCTGATCTGGGGCTCGAACCCGATCGTCACGTCGATCCCCAATGCGCACTTTTTCACCGAAGCCCGCTATAACGGATCGCAGATCGTGTGCATCGCGCCGGACTATTCCCCGTCTGCCATCAAGGCCGACCTGTGGGTACCGCTGGCGCCGGGTACCGATGCAGCCCTTGCTTTGGCGGTGGCCCGGGAAATCGTCTTCGGCGGCCACGTCAATGAAGGCTTCGTTGCCGAACAGACCGACTTGGCCTTGCTGGTGCGCACAGACACCGGCAAGCTGTTGTCGGAGAAAGACGCCAAGGGCGGGCGCACTGATCGC
>JABDRA010000442.1 GCA_013041995.1 Anderseniella sp.
CATATTGCCTTCCCAACCGGGCACGACGAGGCGCAGCGGATAACCCTGTTCCGGGCGCAACGCCTCACCGTTCATCTTGAAGGCAACCAGGCAATCTTCCATGGCCTTGGCCAGTGGAACGGAACGCGTCATGGCGGACGCATCTGCACCTTCCGGCATGATCCATTTGGCATTGGTTTTAACGCCTGCCTCTTCCAGAAGCAGCTTCAGCGGCACTCCGGTGTACATGACATTGTGGATCATGCCGTGGGTGAACTGGCAGCCATTGAGCTGGGCACCGCGCCATTCCATGCCGGAGTTGGCGGCGCACTCGAGAAAATACACCCGGTTTTCACGCGGAAACCGCATGATGTCGGCCATGGTGAAGACAATCTGCTTGTCCACCAGGCCGTTGATCATCAGGCGGTGCTCGGCCGGGTCGACTTCAGCTATGCCCGCATGATGGCGTTCAAAGCACAGGCCGTTGGGCGTGATAATGCCGTCCAGGTCATGCAGCGGTGTAAAATTGACAGATGAAACCGGGTCTGCCGTGAGCCAGGCAACATTGCGGCGTACAACGGACTTTTCAAACTCGGACGGATGACCATAGGGACGCGCATCAACACCGTCACCAAGGTATTGGTTCCAGTCCTTTTTTTCGAGAATGGCTGCCTCGCCTTCGCTGGCACGGGCCTTACCTGCAATCGCGGCACCGCCAAGAGCCAGCCCGGCCCCCAGAAACCGGCGGCGGCTGGTCGTTGTTTTTGGAATCCTTGTTTCATCAGACATGAGCGTCACTCCTCGTGCTGACATGTATTATACATTCATTTATTTGAATATTAAAGTCCAAAGGCATTACATTTTCACCTTTACCGTCGGTTGGTCGGGCAGATTGACCACCTGTTTGGCGGTGATGTGCTTTTCCATCAGGTCATAAATGGCCGGGCCTTCAACATTCTCGTTGACCGAAGCCCAGCCGCCGACGACATACTTCTTGTCCGCCTCCAGCGGTTCTCCGGTCGACATCAGGCGCATGTCAGAGATGCGCCCGCCCATGTCTGCGTTGGGTGAGCAGGTGTAGCTCATGCCGCCAACGCGAACCATGTCACCACCTTGCTGGAAGAACGGATCCTTGTTGAACAGGTTGTCGCAAACGTCCTCGAGGATTTCCTTCATCTGCGTGCCGGTGAACTCCAGCCGATAGACGGACGGATAGCTCATTGACGTTTCGGTGTAGAGGTCTTCAATTGTGATGTCCTGGCCCGGCAGCAGCGTGGTGCCCCACCTGAACCCCGGTGACAGGGCAATCTGCGTGTCGCGCTGTTCGATGATGCCCTGACATATCAGGTCATCCCATGTGCCGTTGAAATTACCACGCCGGTACAAAAGGCTTTCAGTCTTGCCGATCACCCGGTTCAACTCGGTCTCATAGGGCTGGCGCACTTCGTCGATCTTTGCCGCCATCTCTGCGTCGGGCTGGACGACGTCGGAAAACACCGGAATCAGATTGGACGAGTGACCAACGACCTTGCCATCCTTGACCTCAAGATCGATGCGGCCGAGATATTTTCCGTGGGAACCGGACGACAACAATAAAGTATTGCCGATTTCAATCGCCTGCGGGATGGCATCGTGCGTATGGCCTGTCACAATGACATCAATTCCGTTGACCACACTGGCCAGTTTTCGGTCGACATCAAACCCGTCATGGGACAACAGCACCACGACTTCAGCGCCGTCAGCGCGGGCCTTGTCGACATTGGCCTGCAGCACATCCGGACGAATACCGAATGACCATTTCGGGAACATCCAGCGCGGGTTGGCAATCGGTGTGTAGGGCATTGCCTGTCCGATAACGGCGACCTTGACCCCGCCCTTTTCAAACATGGCGGTGCTGTCAAACACCGGTTCATCCCACTCATTGTCAAAGATGTTGGACGCGAGGAAGGCATACCCCATATCGTCTATGATTTCCTTGACCCGGTCTTCACCGAAGGTGAATTCCCAGTGTCCGACCATCGCATCAGGCTTGAGCAGCTTCATGCAGTCGACCATGTCCTGGCCGTTGGTTTTCAGCGACGTGTAGGATCCCTGCCAGGTGTCGCCACCGTCCAGAAACAGTACCTTGTCGTCACCACGTTCCGCCCTGATTGCCTTCACCAGGGTTGCGGTGCGGTCCAGTCCGCCAAGACGGCCGTAGGCGCGGGCCAGTTCTTCATAGTCGACCATGGTATGGGCATAAGCCAGCGGTGAGCCTTTCTCGATGCCGAAATGGGTGAGGAACTCCTCACCAACCAGATGCGGGGGAATACCGGCATAGTCTCCGACACCGATATTGGTGTCGGGCGGGCGGAAGTAGACCGGCTTCAACTGGGCATGAACATCGGTGAAATGCAAAAGGGTGATCTGGCCCTTTGAGTCAAATTTCAGCAGGTCATCCTGTGTCAGTTTCTGCTGCGCCAGCGCACGGGTAATGTTTGCGCCATAGCCTGCAACACCGAGCGCGGCGCCGGCGTTGACGGTATACTGCAGAAAATCACGTCTGGTAAACATGGCCAAAAACCTCGGTACAGTTCCGTTTTTCGGGCGTTTTCATGGCCCAATCCCTGCGTTTGGGTAAAAAAAGGGTGGGCATCTCACGCAAAATGCCCACCGCAAGTGTTGTCAGATGACGATCAGTTGCGAACGGCAGGCGTTTCCACCGACAGTCCCGCGCCGCGAGATGCAAGATACAATTCGAGTGCGATGAATTCATCGGAACCGCGTTTATACGGCGTTGCACGAATATTTTTCATACAACCGGAAAAACGGCGGTGAATGGACCCCACACCACCCCACTTCAGGCGGTAGGTCGGGAACCCGTTGATCTGCCCCTGGCTTAGGTGATCAGCACGGATCATCTTGCCGTAATTATCTTCATGGCAATTGGCACATGACATGTCGAGTTGGCCAACACGGGTGTAGTAGAGTTCCTTACCCTTGTCGTTCCAGGACTGCATAGGCCCGTCCGTTTGAACGTTCACCGGCATGCCGCGAGATTGCAGGCCAACATAGGCCGTCATCGCCAGCATGTTGGGGGCTTCCCACTTCCATGCTTCGGCTTTCATGTTTTCAGTCCGACAGGCATTGATCTGGGTTTCCAGGGTGTGCGGCTTGCCAAGCTTCTCATTCCACTTCGGCATCGAAGCACGAACACCTTTCATGGTCTCTGACGCATCATTGTGGCATGTCGCACAGGACTTGCCGGCCTCGCCTTCAACAGTGTTCCAAAGCGCTTCGCCCTGCTCTACTGCCGGAAAGGCCGGGTTTTCAAAGTCGTCCATTTCAAAAGCCTGGGTCTCCGGTGAGCGAAAACGCCAACCGGAATAGACACGGCTCAGCGGGCTGCCCTCAGGGGCCTCCACGTCAGTAGTCAGTTGCTGTCCTTCAATCACCAGCGTGTTGTTGTCCGGTTCGGCAATCGCCGCTCCAGCCGCGAAAACAGACGCTGCCGTCAGCAGTCCGGCCCATTTGATTGTTGTCGAGTTCATTATGGTTCCTCCCGAAGTTCTAAGCGTTTATGTATCTGACAGGCAGCCGTTGAACCGGCTGCCTGGGATACACATCACTTGACCTCGATTTTTTTGCTTGTTTCGTAAACGGAGCCGTCGTCGTCCACCCAGGTGAATTTGAACTCGCCCGATTCAGGCACTTTTGCTGTGAACTCAAGATAAGGATTGGCCGAAATTGCCGGATCGATGTCACACTCGAACACCTTGGCTCCGTTGAACTCGCAGGTAAACTTGTTGATAATCTTGCGCGGAATGACCTTGCCGGCCTTGTCCTTGCGCTGACCGGATTCCATCTTGTGGCTGATCAGCGTCTTGATGGTGATCACCTCGCCGGCCTTGGCCGACTTGGGCACCTTCACGCGTGGTTTCGCTTTTGCCATTTTCGTTTGTCCTCTTGGATGTCCTAGCCGCCGCAGCCGCCGATTGTGACCTTAACCAGCTTGGTGTCGGAATAAACCGATCCGTCTTTCATCTTCGCGACAGCGACCACGTTCTGCGTCTTCGCCAGCCGCATGCGGGTCGTGGCAGATGCTTCGCCGCTAAGTTCGGTAAAGTGGAATGTCGCCACGGCCGGGTTCGGATTGCCTTCGGCCAGGATTATCACCGACTCCACCACGTCATCGCCGGACATGGCACTTTCGACCGATACGGATATCGGAACCGTGTTGCCGTTTTCAGCAATTTCGGGTGCCTTCAGGGTGATCTTGCCGGATGTAGGCTCCTTGCCTCCGGAAAATTCCATAACCCGCTTTTTGGTTTCTTCTGCTGCAGCACTGGCCGGATTGACCCTGATGCCTGAAACGGCCAGCACAGCCGCACCGGCAGTCAGGCCCAGTACCTGTCTCCTGTCTAGCTTCATAGAAATAACTCCTATTCTTTCAACGTGGCGAGATA
>JABDRA010000443.1 GCA_013041995.1 Anderseniella sp.
CATATTGATGCCGCCGGCATTGGTTGCCAGGTTGCCGCCCACCTGACAGGTGCCCTGTGACGCAATCCACAGCGGGAAGATCAAGCCTTCGGCGCCGGCGGCTTGCTGGGCGTTGTGCAGCGTCACGCCGGCTTCAAGCGTAATGCAGTTGTCGGCAGTATCGAGATGGCGAACCCGGTTCATCCGGCTCAGTGACAGGACGATTTCGCCTGCCGGCATCTGCCCGCCGACAAGCCCGGTATTGCCGCCCTGCGGTACGATTGCCGTGCCGGTCTCGTTGGCGAGTTTCAGGATCGCGCTGACTTCCTTCGTGCTGCCGGGCTGCAATACCAGCGCTGAGTGGCCGGAAAACTTGCCTCTCGGCTCCAGCAAATGCGGCGCAATATCAGCTTCGCTCGTCAGCGCGTGTTTTGCGCCGACTATTGCGGAGAATTTTTCGATCAAGTCAGGAGTCAACATGGGCGGGACGATAGATGCGCGAACCTGCTCAGTCTAGGGTTTGTACTCGTAACGATGTCAGGTTGCTGCGGCACTGTTAATGTTGCTCTCGGAAATTTCTTCCGCATGGATTTTCTGATTCCGAAACTTTGAAGTGCATTACTAAATCATACTGCACAGGGGCTTTTGTTTTACATATTCAGCGAAAGTGTGCCTTTCTGTTAATCTTGAAAACAAACGGAATTGCGGGGGCTGTTCGCGATGAAACATGGAATGCTCGGGCGCCTTGCGGAACAGACAAAAAGCTTCAGGGCATTTGTTCATCGCCGCATTACCATCAATCGAGCCCATCTAGCCAGAAACAGAAATAAAAATACCAGATTTGTGGCCGTTACAGGTTCCTCAGCAAAAACCACATTATGTGCGCTGCTGGACCATATTCTGTCCGGTGTTGGTCCAACAGCGGCTCAATTGTCTGCAAACACTATGCCCAAAATTGCGCCTTTTATCCGGGATTTGGGTAATGAGCATGAATTTGCTGTCGTGGAAGCTGGTATTGGTGCGACCGATCGCATGATTCACATGGCCAGGCTGATACGCCCTCATATTGCCGTTGTCACGATGATCCAGCTGGAACACAAAAAGGAACTGCCAGATCTGGATTCCATTGCGCGGGAAAAGGGGTATTTGGTTGAACACATGGCGCCAGCCAGCATTGCCGTGTTGAATGCTGATGACGAGCGCACTGACGGACTTGCGCAACGCGCGAATGGAAAGGTCGTAACATTCGGTCAGGCTGCTGGCGCGGATTATCGTGCTGTTGAAATCTCGGCTGGTTATCCGGATCGATTATCGCTTGTCGTTTGCAGTTCAGAATTGAAATTGAAACTTCAAACCCAATTGGTTGGGGTGCATTTCTGGTTACCCGTAACAGCTGCGGTAGCTGTCGCTCACCAGCTTGGTGTTCCGTCAGACATAATTGCTGAGCGGATAGCCAGTTTCGAACCGTTTGTCGGGCGTTGCAGTGTGCTGACACTGCCCGGTGATCGTCATTTCATCATGGATACGTTCAAGGCTCCGCAGCACTCTCTCGTTCAAGCATTCGAGGTTGCCAGGACCGCTCGAGCCCCCAGACGAAGAATTTTGCTGGGCCAGTTGTCTGATACAACCGGAGGAGGCACGACAGCATACCGCAAGGCGTACCGCCTGGCGCGTGATTGTGCCGACGAAATTATTTTTGTCGGCGATCATGCGCACCGCCATAATGCATCTCGGGAGGATGTGGACAGCGGCAGAGTAGTCAACTTCAAGGAAGTTAGTGAAGTCGCAGATTACCTTCAGCGTACGTCAACACCCGGCGAGGTCGTCCTT
Source organism: Anderseniella sp. (assembly GCA_013041995.1). Classification (GTDB taxonomy): domain Bacteria; phylum Pseudomonadota; class Alphaproteobacteria; order Rhizobiales; family Aestuariivirgaceae; genus Anderseniella. Next base: position 1,810 of record JABDRA010000443.1, read on the forward strand.
TTGAAGTCAAACTGCAGCCTGCATCTGGAGCGGGCAGGTCTGGCTCAGAACGAAACCGTTAACTGCTGGGGGCAGATCTGTAAGCTTAAAACCGATTGTACGAGATGCGGCTTATACGAATTTCCTTATGAGTCCCATTTGGGGGGGCAAGTCCGCTCGGCCAGAATAACAGCTCTGTAGCTACTTATTGTAATCAGAACATTTTTCGCTGCGGCCCCAAACCATGGCTCCTCAATTCCGTCCTCACTTGACATTCTTACTTAATTATCATAAATTTCTGTTATGGCAGAAATAAAAGAAAAAGAAACTACCAAAGCTGTTGAGCAGTTCATTCTCTATTGGGGTGACATGGGCGGGCAGTGGGGCGTCAATCGCTCTGTTGCACAGATCCATGCCTTGCTGTTCCTGAGCACGAAGCCGCTCAATGCCGAGCAGATTTCAGAGACGCTTGGCATTGCCCGCTCCAATGTGTCGAACTCATTGAAAGAACTGGTCAGCTGGAAGCTGATCCGCCGCGTCCCCATTCAAGGCGAGCGGCGTGAGCATTTCGAGGCTGAAACCGATGTCTGGGAAATGGCGATGCGCATAGCCCAGGGCCGCAAGGAGCGGGAGATTGATCCGGCCGCAGCCGCCTTGAAGGAGTGTGTCGCAAAAGCTGAGACAGAAGCCGGCATCGATCCGGTTGTCTTGCAGCGGCTGCACGACATGCAGCAATTCATGGATACGACAAACCACTGGTACGTGCAGATGCTGGGTGTTCCGAAATCACAGCTCAACAGGTTGATGAAAATGGGCGACAAGGTTCTCTCGGTGCTGAAGTTCACCGGAAAAAGGACACAATAACCGGAGTGTCTTTTTATTTACCCTGTTATTTCTGTTTATACAGAAATAACAGACTTTAAAGAAAGAAAAAAGCTCGTAGGGAGCAGAAAATGAGACTGACACAAATTGCAAGAACCCGTACCAGGACACCCGTCGCGCAGGCAGCTAATGACGTCTTCGACGGGCGCTTTCGCGAACTCCTGGGAGCAGATGCATGGCACATGCTGCCTGCCCCA
>JABDRA010000455.1 GCA_013041995.1 Anderseniella sp.
GCCCCCAGCGCAACAATCTCTGGCTCTTCGCTCATCCAACCTCCGCTTAACTGTTTGTATTAAGGCTGTAATATCTTTGGCGCGAATGCAAATTCAGTCAAGGCCGATTGACAGGATTGAGAGCTGAAACCTTCACGCGTGTCACGCAAAGACAATGAAACTGCCTAATTCCAGACACAAATAGACCCAAGAATCGTCAGGAACGCGGAACAGTATTCACTTGTTGCCTCAAGGCCCGGCTTCAGATCGTTTCGGATATCTCAGCCCCCCAGCCCCCCGTGGCGAATTAGAAGTCGGGCCTGTTTTTAAGTTAGTGAGTTTGTGAGTTGTGTTTGATTAAAGCCTTGTAAGGCCTGTTAATCAGTTCAGTGAGTAAGATCCGGCGGCGCCTTGTAGGGGCCGCTGTTTTCTTTTGGCCTTCATAAATTTTGGGGCGGGCTTGATCTGACGTCGCAATATTCCAATATTCTGCTACACCGAATAATCATTTCTGCAATTCCGGCCAGGCGATTGTCCGGGCTTGCAATGCATTGATGTGTTCAACCGGGAGGCAATTGTTCAACATGTCCAGCACAACAGATACGGGCGCTAAAGCTACAGGCGCCAAGCCAAAGCAATTCCAGGCCGAAGTGGCCAAGCTTCTGCAGCTCATGGTGCATTCGGTGTACTCCGAACGAGAGGTGTTTCTGCGCGAGCTGATCTCAAACGCCTCAGACGCCTGCGACAAGCTCCGCTATGAGGCGTTGAAGAACGACAAGCTGATGCAGGCAGGCGGTGACCTGCGCATCACCATCAGCCTCGACAAGAAAGCCAAGACACTGATGGTTGCCGATACAGGTATCGGCATGGATGCAAAAGAGCTGGCGGATAATCTGGGCACCATCGCGCGCTCCGGTACGCAGGCCTTCATGGAGCAGATGGAAACGGCCAAGAAGAAAGGCGACAAGGACGTTAATCTGATCGGCCAGTTTGGCGTTGGTTTCTATTCATCGTTCATGGTCGCCGAACATGTTGATGTGGTGTCGCGCAAGGCCGGCACCAAAAAGGCCAGTATCTGGAGTTCTGACGGCACCGGCACCTATACGGTTTCCGAGTACAAGGGCGATGATGCGCCGGAACGCGGAACCTCGATCCGTCTGAAGCTGCGCAAGGATGCCAAGGAATTCCTGGAAGACCAGCGCCTGCAGTACATTGTGCGGACCTATTCCGACCATGTCAGCCATCCGATCTATCTCGGCGAAGAGCAGGTCAATTCCGGCAGCGCAATCTGGGCGCGCGGAAAATCCGACGTGACCGAAGAACAGCATCGTGAGTTCTTTGGCCATGTGGCCGGTGTCATCGGTGATCCGGCCATGACAATTCATTACCGGGCAGAAGGCCGCAACGAGTATTCGGTATTGCTGTATGTGCCCGGCGAAAAACCCTTCGACCTGTTTGACCCCGAGCGCAAGGGCAAGCAGAAGCTGTATGTGCGCCGTGTATTCATTACCGATGAAGCGGAGATGCTGCCGTCCTATTTGCGGTTTGTGCGTGGTGTGATCGACAGCGAAGACATGCCCCTGAACATTTCCCGCGAAATGCTGCAGGACAATCCGACGGTCCACACAATCCGCAAGGCGGTCACCAAGCGCATGCTCAATGAGCTGAAGAAATGCGCCGACAAGAAACCGGAGGTGTTCACAAAAATCTGGGAGGCATTCGGCCCGGTGATCAAGGAAGGCCTCTACGAAGACATGGAGCGCCGTGACCAGCTATATGATATCTGCCGGTTCCGGTCCACGACCAGCGAAGGCAAGGAAACGGTAGGGCTGGCCGATTACGTGTCGCGCATGAAGGAAAACCAGTCCGGAATCTACTACCTCACCGGTGACGATGTCGCCAAGGCGGAAGTCAGTCCTCAGCTGGAAGGCTACAAGGCACGCGGTATCGAGGTCCTGCTGCTGACCGATCCGGTCGATGCATTCTGGGTGCGCACCTCGCTTGGCTATGACGGCAAATCGTTCAAGTCAGTGACGCAAGGTGGCGCTGATCTGGATGAGATTCCGCTGGAAGACAGTAAAGACAAGAAAGACCAAACCGATGATGCAGCGACCGCCAGCCTCATCACAGCGCTGAAAACAGCGCTCGGTGATGCGGTGCAGGATGTCGCAAAGTCCAACCGGCTGACGTCGTCTGCAGTGTGTATTGTGGCGGGCGACCAGGGCTTTGACCGAACCCTGGAAAAGTATCTGGCGCAACAGCAGGGCAAGACGTCAATTTCCGCACCGGTGCTGGAGATCAATCCGGACCATGTGCTGATTGCCAAACTGGCTGAACGTGCCGGCAAGGGCGAGGACATGGGCGAAGCAGCCAAGTTGCTGCTTGACCAGGCCGTCATCCTTGAAGGGGAAGTGCCAGCTGATGCAACCGGATTTGCAGATCGGCTGTCGAAACTGATGCAGCAGGTGTACGACTGACGCCATATCAGGATGACTGTCGGTCGTTACAACCAACAGCCGTCCTGATCGTTTGCTCAATTCAGGCCGCTTTTTGCTGCATGAGCCCGCGATTGACCAGTGTCTCGGCAATCTGAACCGTGTTCAACGCAGCGCCCTTGCGCAGGTTGTCCGATACACACCAAAAGTTCAGGCCATTGTCGATGGTGGCGTCTTCGCGAATGCGCGAGACGAAGGTGGCATAATCACCGACGCACTCAACCGGTGTCACGTAGCCGCCGTCCTCGCGCTTGTCGATCACCAGAAGGCCGGGTGCTTCGCGCAGGATGTTGCGTGCCTCATCGGCACTGATTTCGCGTTCAAACTCGATATTGACAGCTTCGGAATGGCCGACAAACACCGGCACCCGGACACAGGTTGCCGTAAGCTTGATCTTGGGGTCGAGAATTTTCTTGGTCTCGGCCACCATCTTCCATTCTTCCTTTGTGTCACCGGAATCCATGAACACGTCGATATGCGGGATGACGTTGAAGGCGATCTGCTTGGTGAACTTTTCAGCCGTCGGTGCATCGGTAACAAAAATGCCCTTGGTCTGGGTCCACAGTTCGTCCATGCCGGCCTTGCCGGCACCGGATACGGACTGGTAGGTGGCGACGACAACGCGCTTGATCTTTGCCGCGTCGTGCAGCGGCTTCAGGGCCACCACAAGCTGGGCCGTCGAACAGTTCGGATTGGCGATAATGTTCTTGCGGTCATTGCGCGCCATATACTCTTCCAGCACATGTGCGTTGACTTCCGGCACGATCAGCGGCACCTCGGCGTCATAGCGGAAGGCAGACGAGTTATCGATGACAATCGGGCCCATCTTGCCGATCCTGGGCGACCACAATTTTGAGGTCTCGCCACCGGCGGACATCAGGACAAAATCCACGGTTGAGAAATCAAAGGTTTCCAGATCCTGGCATTTCAGGATCTTGTCGCCGAACGACACTTCGCGTCCGACCGAGCGGCGCGAGGCGATGGCGTGGACCTGCGCGACGGGAAATTCACGCTCTGCCAGGATGTTCATCATCTCCATGCCAACATTGCCGGTGGCACCAACGATAGCGATATTGTAGCTCATCTGAACTCGTCTCCAGGATGACCCTGCTCCCGCCCCATGAATTTGAGGGGCCTTTTCGGGTCTTGGCTTCCGGCGCAATCTCCCACGGGAGACAAGGCCGGGAGTTAACGCAAGGTTATGTCGTTGTTTTGACGGTTTTCGATTTGACTATCTTGGTCAGGCCAGCCGTCATCGTGCCGCCGGTGATGGCGGTTGCGGTGAAGTCTGTTTTAACCTGCATCTGCATAGTCAGATCTTTTCCTTGCGAAGTGTCCCGCGTGGACAATTCGGCTTGTACCAGTTTTCGCAAAACAGTCAATGAAGAGTGTCCGGTTTGCTTAAGCTATTGCGTCCAGTTCAGCCAGGATAGCGTCGCCCATTTCAACCGTACCCACCTGTTTCATGCCGTCCTGCATGATGTCACCGGTGCGCAGGCCCTTGTCGAGCGTCGATGCGATGGCGGTTTCAATTCTGCCGGCCCACTCGCCCATGCCGAACGAATAGCGCAGGCACATGGCAAATGAAGCGATCATGGCAATCGGATTTGCAAGGCCCTGGCCGGCAATATCCGGCGCAGATCCGTGAACCGGTTCGTAGAGCGCCTTACGCAAACCGGTTTTCTCATCAACCGCGCCAAGCGAGGCTGATGGCAACATGCCAAGTGACCCGGTCAGCATGGCAGCCACGTCAGACAGGATGTCGCCGAACAGGTTGTCCGTCAGGATGACGTCGAACTGTTTCGGTGCGCGCACCAGTTGCATGGCACCAGCGTCGGCCAGCATGTGCGAAAGGTTGACGTCTTCATAACCGTCCTTGTGGGTCTGGGTCACAACCTCGTTCCACAGCACACCGGATTTCATGACATTGCGCTTTTCCATGGAGCACACGGAATTGTTGCGGGTGCGGGCCAGTTCAAAGGCGACGCGTGAAATGCGGTCTATCTCGTAGCTTTCGTAAACCTGGGTATCGACAGCCCGCTTCTGGCCATTGCCGAGCTCGGTGATTTCCTTGGGCTCGCCGAAATACACACCACCGGTGAGTTCGCGCAGGATGAGGATGTCGAGACCTTCGACCAGTTCTTTCTTCAGTGACGATGCATCGGCCAGGGCCGGGTACACGATTGCGGGGCGAAGATTGGCATACAAGGCGAGGTCCTTGCGCAGGCGCAACAAGCCCGCCTCGGGGCGCTTGTCGTAAGGCACCGTGTCCCATTTGGGCCCGCCCACAGCACCAAAGATAATGGCGTCGGCGGCCATGGCTTTTTCCATGTCGGCATCTGAAATGCTTTCGCCGTGTGCGTCGAAGGCCGACCCGCCAACAAGACCTTCGTCCAGTTCGAAGGACGCAACGCCCTTGTCCTGGAACCACTGAATGACCCGGCGGACTTCGCCCATTACCTCTGGGCCAATGCCGTCGCCGGGAAGAAGGAAGAGCTTGTGGGTTGCCATGATAATCTCAGCCTTTGTATGGGGATTTAACTGCTGGCGATTGGGTACTGTGTGACGGCGGGCTTGGCAAGAGGGAAGGGGGATTGAATTGCGGTTGGTGTTGGTTGAAGAGGGCAGGTTTGATATCACTCACGCGAGTTGGCTGACGCCAACCGCTCCGCGGGGGCGCACTTCGTGCGGCGCGCGGTCGCGCTTGCCTCAGCACGTTCCGTGCTTCGGAGGAGTTCATCAGGATGGTTGTGATGAATTCCCACTAGGCCCGACCGGGCCTCGGGCCGGTCAGGCCCGCCCTAGCGGAGCGCAGCCGAAGGCTGCTTGCGTGAGCGAAACAAACCAAGTCCTCTCATCACAACCAACCCTCTCCCAAAACCCCTTCCTCAACCCCCCAAATCCACATGAACCGTACATGAACACCCGGCTCAGGTTCGGTTCAGGGCCTTTCTCCTACATTGGGGACAGTTGATTTGAACACCAGCTGCTCCGGCAACGGGGCGCCACACAAAACAAAAACTGAAAACCAGACTCAGGAGACGACTCATGTTCAAGAAAACCGCCATCGCCGCCATTGCCGCCCTGACCATCGCTGCCGCGTCGGCTTCACCTGCACAGGCCCTGTCCAAGAAGGGTAAATTTTTTCTTGGCCTCGGCGCAGCCACGGCTCTGGGGGTCGCTGCTGCCCATGCCCATGGCGGCTATCATGACGGATACGGCCATGGCTATCGTGGCGGCCGCCACTACCGCCGTTCAGCACGGCGCTGCGCCCGCCGCTTCGGCTGGCACACTTTCCGCTGGGAGCGTTGCATGTACCGCCGCGGGTACTGATTGAACCCTGCCAGAGTTGAAATGAAGACACCGCCGGAGAATTCCGGCGGTGTTTTTGTGTTTTAGTGTTGGTTTGTTTTATATCGCTCACGCAAGCAGCCTTCGGCTGCGCTCCGCGGGGGCGCACTTCGTGCGGCGGCCAGTCGGCCTTGCCTCAGCACGTTCCGTGCTTCGGAGGGAGTATATCAAATCAGTTGAGCTGAACTCTGGAACTAGGCCCGACGGGCCTCGGACCGGGCAGGCCCGCCCTAGCGGAGCGCAGCCGAACGCTGCTTGCGTGAGCGATATAAAACTACTCGCCCAGTGCCTTCAGCACGGCCATCGACGGCCTGCCGTTCTGTTCCATAC
>JABDRA010000042.1 GCA_013041995.1 Anderseniella sp.
CTTTTTCTGACTGGCTTTGCGCCAGGATGGGGCCGGTGCCCAGCACTGTGAGCAGGATCAGCCAGAGACCTGTCAGAAGCAGGCTGTAAGACTTGAGTTTGGGAAGTGCGGTGATTTGAACGTAGGACATAGGCGACCTTCTCAAGGGTGGAATCAGCATCATGGTTGCCCCCCAGTGAAATGTCTTCCGGATGCGTCCTTTTTGGATGTGGTTTGATAGCAACATCAACTTCAGATTGAGTTGACGTTTCGGCATATGACAGCATCACATGTCATAATTGTGACGGGACAAACGGCACCTTTGAAAGGGCGAATTTGCCTAAGACGCGCAAGCAGGTGCCTACATCTGTCCGGCTGGCAAGCTGCTCCCGAGATACACATTGGTAATCTCTTTATTTGGCACAATGCGGACAGCGAAATTGGTTCCCTGAATGTCCGATAAAGGCTTATTCTGTTGAAAAACTCCAAAATCGCGATGTTTGATATTTTCGCTATCGGAGCAAAATACGAAAAACCGCCACTTAATTTGCTCACCCCCGACCCACAGGCGCTTCAGGGTCGCAACAACGGAAAACTAGCTATCCCCTCAGCCAAAATTTCCAAAACCATCTCTATGAGGCAGAAATTTTTGGACCAGAGGCAAAAGTGGAGTTTTTCAAAAGTATCGGCTCAGAGCGGTCGTTTCGCTCAACCTGAATTAGTAGGTTTTGACGCCAGACGCGTCCAACCTTGATAGAACCCCTGGCCATTTTTCAAGGTCGCCCGAAAGTCACGGTTCCCGCCATGATCCGGCTTAGCTTGCCAGCACCCGCGTCGTGGGAAATGTGATGTCGATGCGGGTACCCTTGCGGGCTTCGCTGGAGATCGCGAACGATGCCCGGTTGGCTTCTACCAGCGCCTTGGTGAGCGGCAGTCCGAGCCCGGTTCCCTGAACGTTCGGCCGTCCGGCCAGTTCGACCCGGCGAAACGGCTCGAGTGCCGTGCTCAACTGTTCTTCGTTCATGCCGACGCCGGTGTCTGTGACAGACAGCAGAAGCTCTCCGGTTTCCATCGCCTTGGCAGTGATGATCACCTGCCCGCCGGGGTCGGTAAACTTGATGGCGTTTGAGACCAGGTTCAGCAATACCTGCTTGATCGAGCGTATGTCAGCCACCACCTGGGGCAGGTTCGGCGCAACCGACTTGCGCAATACGACACGGGCCCCGGTTGCTTCGTCCTGCATCAGTTTTATGCAGGCATCAATTGACTGGCCCAGGTCAACGGAGGTGAAATTCAGCTCCAGCTTGCCGGCCTCGACCTTGGACAGGTCCAGCAGATCATTGACCAGCGACAAGAGATACTCGCCCGATGTGTGGATATCGTTGGCATAGCCTTCATAGCGTTCAGAGCCCAGCTTGCCGAACTGGGCGTTGCGCATGATATCGGAAAACCCTAAAATGGCATTCAGCGGCGTGCGCAGTTCGTGGCTGATACGGGCAAGGAATTCAGACTTCTGCCGGCTTGTATGCTCTGCCTTGTCACGTGACTCGCGCAACTCCGCTTCGGTCTTTTTCCATTGGGTAATGTCACGCATCACGGCGCAATAGGTAGATGCGGGTATGCCCTGCATGGGGGCGTTGATCTTGCTCATGGTAATGAAAATCGGCACATCGCCGCCATCATTGACGTTGGCCGTGATTTCCCTGCCGCTATTGAACAGCATGGACAGCCCGCTGTCGCCGAGTGCGGCCAGATAGTCGCGCACCACTTTGGCGCTCGGCTTGTCCATCAGGCCGGCAAGCGGCTTGTCGATGACGCTGGCGGCATGGACCCCAAACAGGGCTTCCGCTCCGGCACTGATGTGGGTGATGCTGCCATCATCGGCCAGGAACACGATCCCGTCCGTGGCCGTGTCCAGAATTGACATCAGCACCGAGGTGCTGACGGCTGGTTGCGGGCCTGCCGGTGCCTCGGGCGGTGGTGCTTTTGAAACGGTGCTGACCGGCTCGGCCGTTTCGGCAGCCGCATCGGCTGGCGCTGGTGGAGGCTGTGTGGCCGGGATGGCCTTGGGCGCATCACTGCCTTGCGAAGGTGTGTTGTCCGGCTTTGCAGTTTCACTGCGGGAAACCGGCACTGCAACCGGTGTATCGGGCTGTGTGCTGGCTGTTTCAGCCAGGACTGCCATCGGCATGGCACCGTCATTCCAGGGGAATGTCGATTTTTCCACCGTGAACTCGATCTCGTCTCCAGCTTGCCGCTTGAGTGTGACGGAGCCCTGCTTGCTTGCCAGTGCGCCCAGAGCCGCAGCGATGTCGTGACGTCTCACCAGGTCATTTTCACCGGCGTAACCCAGAGCGGTGGCGATTGCCTGATTGGCATAGACGATCTTGCCGGCGCGATACAGAACGATTGCCTTGGGAATGTCCGACAATGCCTTGCGCACGATTTCAGCCACGCCAAAGCCGGCGGCTTTCGCAGCTGGTGTGATGGTCTGGGCTGCAGGCCTTGCCGATGCTGCAGGGGGGGCGGCATTTGCCGGGCTCTGCTCGGGCGCAGCATCTGGTGCCGCAGTCTTTGGGGTTGTGATTGCAGATGCTGTTTTGGCTGACGCCTGAGCTGTTGCGGCTTCAACCGCGTGGCGCAGGTCCGACACTGAGCCGGGCTGCGGTTGCGGGCTGTGCTCGGCTGCCGCCGGTGAGGCGACAGGCATCCCGGCTGCCGGTAACGCGCGCTCAAGTGCGCGCCGGTCCGTCACGTCTTCCAGTATCAGCGAAAAACTGTCCCCGGAACCGTCCGGCAGGGTGATCAGCTTTGCCGTCACCCTGATCTCGCGATCCCCGAAGCCTGTCGCCATTGCGGCGATCGAGCTGGCAACGCCGGCGCGGCGCGCCCGGTCAAGGATCTTGCTCGAAAAGTCTTGCGCGCAGATGTCTGCAAGCAAGGCAGGTGTGGTCTGTGTGAACAGGCTGCGGGCCATCGCATTGGCATAACTGATCGCGCCGTCATCATCACAAATCATGGTCGCAACAGGCAGGGTTTCCAGCACCGAATTCGCGTGTCCGGCATCTCCTGTCTCTGGTGCTGCGCCCGACGGCGGCGTTTCGGCAACCATCAGCAACCCATTGCGCCCGTCGGCCAGTGGATGGACATGCAAAGTTACGCTGAACGGTGCATCGCTGAGCGCTGATGCAAAACTCACCATTTCCTGCCAGCTTTCGCCGATTGCCGCAGTTCTGGCGAGATCAGATACCCGGCCCGCACCAGGGTCTGTTTCGTCGAACGGCATGTCGATGAGATCAAACAGGCTTTCGCAGCCGAAAACCGCCAGACCGGCGGCATTGGCCCAGACAATACGCAGCCGCGCGCCGTCCCACAGCCATGCAGGCGTGGCAGCGGTGTTCAGCTCATCAAGCGATGGCGCGGTCTCTACACTCAAAACAATTCCCCAAGGCCGGTCCGGCTTGCCCAAAAACGAGGGCAGAAATTCTTGCCCTTGCCTCACCCGCTGCATCCGGAGTGCAGTTTAAGCCGGTTTTACGGGCGGCGTCCATGACTTCTTGAGCGGGGAGCGACTCTTGGCATAGCTGAGTGGTTAACCCGGGCATCGCCAGCCCTTAAGGCCGCTTTCCGGCAACCATTGCGGCCTTTGCCTTTGGACTTGCAAAACGTCGGTCTTCGGCATAGTTTGCGCCCCGCTGAACGAGTTCTTGTGCAGGCGTAGCTCAGTTGGTTAGAGCGCCGGATTGTGGATCCGGAGGCCGTTGGTTCAAACCCATCCGCCTGTACCATCTCGTTTTCGGAATTTCATCAGACAGATTGTTGTTTCGTTACACAGGCATCTTAGCATGTGGACTCGCGCACAGAACCGACATAGGCTCCGGTCTCACTAGTTTGTGAAAAGGGAGCGTATATCTAATGAAATCAATTCTTAAATACACACTCGCAGCTGCTGCAATTGCAGGGTTTGCTGCGTCAGCCAGTGCTGCGGAGCAACGTTTTGTATCCATTGGCACCGGTGGTGTGACGGGTGTTTACTATCCAACTGGCGGCGCCATTTGCCGCTTGATGAACAAGACCCGCAAGGAACACGGCATTCGGTGCTCGGTCGAGTCCACCGGTGGCTCGGTCTACAATATCAATACTGTTCGCGCTGGCGAGCTTGAGTTTGGTGTTGCCCAGTCCGACTGGCAGTTCCATGCCTATAACGGGACATCGAAATTCGAAGAGGCCGGCAAGTTCGAAAAGCTTCGGGCGGTTTTTTCCGTCCATCCTGAGCCGTTCACCCTGATCGGCAAGGCCGGTGGCGGTGTCAAGAAGTTCGAAGACATCAAGGGCAAACGCGTCAATGTGGGCAATCCCGGTTCCGGCCAGCGTGCCACCATGGAAGTTGTCATGGCCGCATCCGGCATCAAGATGGATGATCTGGCACTTGCTGCCGAGCTGAAAGGCTCGGAAATGGCCCAGGCGCTTTGCGATGGCAAGATCGACGTGATGATGTACACAGTTGGCCATCCCGCTGCTGCCATTACCGAAGCTGCCACAACCTGTGACATCGAAATGATCCCGGTTGACGGTGCTGCCATCGACAAGCTGGTTGCCGACAATCCGTTCTACCGCAAGGCCACTGTGCCGGGTGGACTGTACAAGGGCAACGCCGATGATACGCCGACCTTCGGTGTGGGGGCGACTTTCATCTCCTCGGCTGATGTGCCGGAAGATGTGGTCTACACACTGGTCAAGGCAGTGTTCGACAACTTTGACGACTTCAAGAAACTGCACCCTGCCTTCGCTCACTTGAAGGAAGAGGAAATGATCAAGGACGGTCTGTCGGCTCCTCTGCATGACGGTGCCGTGAAGTACTACAAGGAACGCGGCTGGATGTAATCCGCCCAGGGTATGCAATAATACGTAGCGGGGAATTTTATCCCCGCTGCGGTTTTTCAGGGCCAGGACCCTGGTTAATTTTTTTGAAAATTTTGAAAACCGGTGATTAATCCGGATCGTGTGCGAAATTATTAGCGCACATCATATAGGGCAGGAGGGGATCTCGCCATGAGTACTCAGGACAACACGGTCGCTGAATCGGCGTCCGATATCGCGGCTGCATCCGATACCGGCGGGCGCAGCCTGACCGGGTCGCTTGGGTTTTTTGTCGCTTTGCTGGCGTTTATCTGGGCATGCTTTCAGCTCTACATCGCTTCCGGTGTTCCGTACTGGCTGACTCAGGTCACCGGTATCAATGTGGTGTTCAATCAGGGCCAGTCACGCATTATTCATCTGGCATTTGCCATAGCGCTTGCCAGTTTCTCATTCCCCCTGATCAAGGGGTCAGCACGCTTCACCATCCCCTGGTATGACTGGATTCTGGCTATTGTCGGGTCCGGGTGTTGCCTTTACCTGCTTGTTTTCAAGGATGATATCGCCAGCCGTGCAGGTCTGCCGACTCCTGGCGACATGATTGCCTCGACACTTGGTCTGATATCTCTGGCAATTGCTGTTTATCGTGCACTTGGTCTGCCCATGCTGATCGTGGCGAGTGTGTTCGTCTCTTATGTTTTCTTTGGTGACAGTTCCTTCCTGCCGGACACCATCCAGTGGAAAGGCGCCTCGTTCGGCAAGGCGCTCTGGCATTTCTGGATGCAGACAGAAGGCGTGTTTGGCGTCGCCCTCGGGGTGTCGGCCTCGATCATCTTCCTGTTCGTGCTGTTCGGATCGCTGCTGGAAAAGGCAGGCGCCGGTAACTATTTCATCAAGCTGGCATTTGGCCTTCTGGGCCATATGCGCGGCGGTCCGGCCAAGGCGGCTGTGGTGGCGTCTGCCATGTCCGGCCTATATTCCGGGTCATCGATTTCCAACGTTGTCACCACCGGGACGTTCACCATTCCGCTGATGAAACGCACCGGGTTTTCAGCTGAAAAGGCAGGCGCTGTTGAAGTTGCGTCATCCACCAACGGCCAGCTCACGCCGCCGGTCATGGGCGCTGCCGCCTTCCTGATCACCGAGTTTGTCGGCATCTCTTATCCCGAACTGATGATGAATGCGATCCTGCCCGCCGCGATTTCATATATTGCGCTGGTTTACATCGTCCATCTCGAGGCCATGAAACTCGGTCTTGAAGGCCTGAAGCGGCCACCGACGCATCTCACCCTGATCCAGAAGATGATCGGCGTATTGTTCGGTTTTCTCGCCATGTCGGCTCTGGCGGTTGCGGTTTATTACGGCCTTGGCTGGGTCAAGACGGCGTTTCCCGGCATGACCATATGGGCAGGGTCCGTTCTGTTTCTGATCGCCTATATCATCCTCGTTGGTATTGCTGCCGGAAGGCCTGATCTTGCGCTTGATGATCCCAATGCGCCGATGCTGGAACTGCCGCGCCCTGCTGAGGTCGCGCTGACCGGACTGCATTTCATCCTGCCAATTGTCATTCTGCTGTGGTGCATTCTGGTGGAGCGTCTATCGCCTGCTCTGTCGGCATTCTGGGCCACCATGGCCATGACATTTGTCGTGGTGACACAGCATGCGTTGAAATCCATCTTCCGCGGCACACCGTATCTGGTCGCGGATATCCGGCAGGGCCTGGTTGATTTCTGGGGTGGCATGATCGCCGGTTCCCGCAACATGATCGCCATTGCCGTTGCAACCGGTGTCGCCGGTATCATCATCGGCACCGTGTCGCTCACCGGCCTGCATCAGATCATCGGCGAGTTCATCGAATTCCTCTCCGGTGGCAATCTGATTGTCATGTTGCTGTTGGTTGCGGTTATGAGCCTGATCCTCGGCATGGGCTTGCCGACCACCGCCAACTACATTGTGGTGTCTTCTTTGATGGCGCCGGTTATTGTTTCCGTCGGCGCCCAGTCGGGCCTGGTTGTACCGCTGGTTGCCGTGCATTTGTTCGTGTTCTATTTCGGTATCCTGGCGGATGATACGCCGCCCGTGGGTCTGGCCGCGTTTGCCGCGGCAGCGATTTCCGGTGGTGATCCGATCAAGACCGGTATTCAGGGCTTCACCTACGATATTCGCACAGCCCTGCTGCCGTTCCTGTTTATCTTCAACACCGAACTGCTGCTGATCGACGTAGGTCCGCTCAAGGCGATCTTCGTGGCCATTGTCGCGACCGCTGCCATGATGCTGTTTGCCGCCGCCACCCAGGGGTTCTGGATGGTGAAGAGTCGCATCTGGGAGACAGTGGCATTGCTGCTGATCGCCTTCACCCTGTTCCGGCCGGGCTTCTGGCTGGATTATGTGCAGCCGCCTTATGATGAGAAAACCGGCATTGAAGCGGTCGAACTGGCCGCCCAGCAACCGGAGAACGGGCTTATGCGCCTGGTCATTGAAGGTCCTGATTTCGACAATGCCGAAAAGATTGTCAAAACCACCTTGATGGCAAACCTCGGCGCGGCCGGTGACGGCACCAAGCGCTTCGAACAGGCCGGCCTGCTCGTCGCACCGGAAGGCGATGTCGCCAAGCTGGAAGAACCACTGGCCGGAACGCCGTTCTTCACACGGTTGCAGATGTTCGACTTTTACGGCGACAAGCCGGTGCAGATCCTGCGCGCGGAAATGCCGGCAGACCGGACACCGAAGGAAGTGTTCTACATTCCCGCCGTGCTGCTGCTTGGCCTGGTGTTCTGGGCGCAGCGCCGCCGTCGCGTGGTGCCTGCCGCCAAGGCTGCCTGATGCCGGATATGGATCTGCTGGGTGCATTGTGTGATGCAGCCATTGCGGCGGCCAAACCGTCTCTGTGCTTGCCGGCGCATCTGCCGGCACGGCCAAAAGGCAGAACCATTGTGGTGGGTGCCGGCAAGGCGTCTGCCGCCATGGCGGCTGCGGTTGAAGCCAACTGGCAGGGCTCGCTTCAAGGTCTGGTGCTCACGCGCTACGGCCACGGCTGTGCCTGCAAACACATAGAGATCGTCGAAGCTGCCCACCCTGTGCCGGACAAGGCGGGCTTTGAAGCCGCCGCCCGCATTCATGACATGGTTCAGGGCCTGACACCGGATGACCTGGTGTTGTGCCTGATCTCCGGCGGCGGTTCAGCATTGCTGACCGCGCCTGCTGCCGGCATCAGCCTGGCTGAAAAACAGGCCGTCAACAAAGCCCTGCTGGCCAGCGGTGCGCCCATCGGCGAGATGAACTGCCTGCGCAAGCACCTGTCTGCGATCAAGGGCGGCAGGCTGGCAGCAAGCGCACATCCGGCAAAAGTCGTGTCCCTGCTGATTTCAGATGTACCCGGCGATGATCCCTCGACAGTTGCGTCGGGTCCCACCGTAGCTGATCCGACCACGCGGGCCGACGCACTGGCAATTCTCGACAAGTACAATCTGGATGTCGCGCCCTCGGTGCGCGCGTTTCTGGCAACCGAGGCTGCGGAAACTCCCAAGCCGGGCGATCCCCGTCTGGCAACCGCCGACACCCGCATGATTGCAACACCGCGCATGTCCATCGATGCTGCGGCGCATATTGCGCGCGAACACGGCTATCATGTCATTGATCTGGGCGATGATCTTGAAGGCGAGGCGCGCGAAGTGGGCGCCGCCCACGCACGTATTGCACTGGAAACGACAGGCCCTGCCATCATCCTGTCCGGCGGCGAAACCACGGTGACGCTGAAAGGCAAAGGCCGCGGCGGGCGCAATGCGGAATACGCACTGGCGTTGGCGATTGGCCTTGAAGGGGCCGGAAACATCTCAGGCGTGGCCATTGATACCGACGGCATTGACGGGTCTGAAGACAATGCCGGCGCACACGTGTCGCCCGATGTGCTGGCACGGGCGCGAGCCAAAGGCGTGGATGCGCAAGCCATGCTGGCCAACAACGATGCCTACGGTTTTTTTGAGGCCACCGGCGATCTGGTGATGACCGGACCAACGCTCACCAACGTCAACGATTTCCGCGCGATTATAGTCGGAGCCTGACACGTTCTGGCATTCCGTCTCCTGAAACTGTCATCACCCGGCCTGACCGGGCAATTACAAGTTGGATCCATCAAGTTTATTTAGCTCACGCAAGCAGCCTTCGGCTGCGCTCCGCAGGGGCGCACTTTGTGCGGCGCGCAGTCGCGCTTGCCTCGGCACTTCGTGTCTCGGAGGGGAGTTCATTCTTACTGTCATTTCGACCTTCACCAAAATGACCCTACTGTGGCAAATAGGACACAGTTTTCAAAAAAGTGCAGCTGCACCATCGAAACTGATTGTCCTGCTGTCTCCCAGCATCTACCATAAGGCAGAGCTCGGGGCGGGCCAGGAGGCTGAGGGTTTTGTGGAGACGAAAATAGCTGTTGCGTCGTGGATGTTGGCACTTGCCATATCAACGGCGGCAGCAGGTAAAGTTCTCTACTAGACTGGTTTTGAATGGAATACTCAAAAGGCGTCGCTACTGCGGCGCCTTTTTTGTGGCGCCCGCAAGAGCCCGCAAATTCGCTGAAGGACGATGCCGCGTGAACACTCGCCCGCCACCTGTCAAACCCATCACCAGCAATACCGGCCTCAAGCATGTTTTCTCAACTGTCTGGGGCTGCCTGCGCGAAGGGACAGCACCGGGCCGTTCGCCCTACAGTATCGCTCAACTGGCAACCGTCGGCACGGATGGCACAGCGAAAGTGCGCTATGTTGTGCTGCGCCGGGTGTGTGAGGATACCAGTGAGATCACCTTTCACACCGACGTGCGCTCGGCCAAGGTTGCCGAGATCAGTGCCAATCCGAGTGTTGCGCTGGTAACGGCCGATCTGGAGAAAAACATCCAGATCAGGCTGGAGGGGAAAGCGTCCGTCATCACAGATGGCCCCGTTACAAGGACGGCCTGGGATGCCAGCCGGGATCATTCGCTGGTGCTGTTTCGCAACCCGCTGGTGCCAGGCACAGAGATAGACAACCCATCCGACGGCCAACCGGGAAACGAGCCGGCTGACCGCGAAGATGGTTATGAGAACTTCTGCGTCGTGGTCATCTCAGTGACCCATATCGACTGGCTCGGCCTGTCAGCAGATGGCCACGAGAGAGCGAGCCTGGTGCGCTCGGGATCAGACTGGTGCGGCAGTTGGGTTGCGCCCTAGAGTAACATGGGTTCAAGTGAACCCATAAAGTTGCTCGATCACTTTGAAAGCGATCAGGTTTATGATTTTTGGCTGATTTAACCAAAAATCATCCTGATCCAGCGCCATCATACGGACCGCGTAATGCCGCCATCCACGCGGATGTTCTGACCCGTAATGTAAGCTCCTCCACGTGACGCCAGAAAGGCGACAACTGACGCGATCTCGCCCAGCGAGTCGCCATAGCGCTGCATCGGGATCTGCTCGAGAAACTCCTGCTTTTCCGGCAGGGAGTTGATGAAACCCGGCAGCACATTATTCATCCTGATATTCTCGGCTGCATATTTGTCGGAGAACAGCTTGGTGAACGCGGCAAGGCCTGCGCGAAACACACCGGATGTCGGAAACACCGGGTTGGGTTCAAAGGCGGCAAAGGTCGAGATGTTGATGATGGTGCCGGATTTCTGCGATTGCATGATCGGGGTCACCAGGCGGGTCGGGCGCACGACGTTCAGGAAATAAACATCCATTCCGGTGTGCCAGTCTTCATCGCTCAACTCCAGGACCGGCGCACGCGGTCCGTGGCCGGCACTGTTTACAAGTACGTCGACACGGCCCCATTTTTCCATGGTTGCATCAACCAGACGCTGAAGATCATCAACCGACTGGTTGGACCCGGTGATACCGATGCCACCAAGCTCCCTGGCCAGCGCTTCGCCTTTGCCGGACGATGACAGGATGGCCACAAGAAAACCGTCAGCGGACAGCTTGCGGGCTGAGTCCGCCCCCATGCCGCTGCCGCCTGCTGTAATGATCGCTACCTTTTGTTCGGACATGTCTGACCTCTCCTGCTGAATTTCTGACTGTGTTGTTGTCATCAAAATTAGCGTTCGGGCGCGCGGTTGACCAACCATAAAAACACACTTAAGACTATAGAAAATCTACTGTGTAACGGATGGAATCCTTGGCTCGACTGCCACCCCTGAATGCGCTGAAAGCGTTTGAAGCATCCGGCCGTCACCTGAATTTCCGGCTGGCGGCTGAGGAGGTAGGCGTTACCCAGGGTGCGGTTGCCCAACATGTGCGCGCGCTGGAAGCCGACTTTCAAGGTCAAACTGTTCGATCGCCTGGCCAGAGGGCTGGCGCTGACCGAGGAGGGCCGCAAATACCATGCACCCATACAGCGGGCCTTTGACCTGATACGTGATGCAACCGACGACCTGCGCCCGCAGCAAGGCGTGGTGACCATCTCCGTCACGCCGTCTTTCGCAACAAAATGGCTGGTGCCGCGTCTGGCGCAATTCACCGATGCCAATCGGGACCTGAATGTGCAGATTGTGGCATCACCTGAACTGGCCAACTTCCAGAATGACGGCATTGACCTTGCCGTCCGACAATGCCATGCACCAAAAGGGTCCGGTCTGGTGTCGGCGGCATTGTTCCCGTCGGAGTTTTACGCCGTCTGCAGCCCTGCCCTGCTGGACGGGGACCATCCGCTGCTGACACCGGAAGACCTTGACCACTGCACCTTGTTGCTTGACGGGCATGGGCTGTGGCCACTGTTTATAGAAAATGTACTTACCGGCAAGCCAGCGCCGAAGTATCGCACCATCAAGTTCAGCCAGACCGCTCA
The DNA here is from genome assembly GCA_013041995.1 of Anderseniella sp. Taxonomy (GTDB): domain Bacteria; phylum Pseudomonadota; class Alphaproteobacteria; order Rhizobiales; family Aestuariivirgaceae; genus Anderseniella. The sequence continues at coordinate 11,646 of JABDRA010000042.1, forward strand.
TGCGGTCGATGCAGCGCTTGCCGGTCAAGGCGTGGCACTTGCGAGTGATCTTTTCGCAGCAGACGAGATAACTGCAGGCAGACTGGTCCGGCCGTTTCCGCAGACGGTACAGAAGGACCTCGGGTTTTTCATCGTGGCGCCGCGCAAATCAAGGAATGCCGTCTCGGTCAGGCGGATGTGGGACTGGTTGATCGAGCAGAGCCGGACCGGACCCTCCGATGTGATCAATCGGTCGGCGTGACCTGCCCCATGAAATTCCGGTACAGGGTTTCCGCGCAGGACAGGAATGCCGGCATGTGCTCATCGGCTGCCGATTGCATCGTGACCAGTCCATCATCTCCAAGCGCGGCCAGAAGCGCATTGTGATACGCCGGAACGTCGCCCCAGTTTGCCACGGTGTCAGGCTCGATTTCCGCATGATACTGCATCGACCAGGCATGTTTTCCGACCCGCATGGCCTGCACCTTGCAAATTCCGGAACTGGCCAGAATCGTTGCGCCTTCAGGCGGTTGCGCAACGTTGACGGAATGCCACTGCAGAAATTTTTGCCGGTGCGGCAAGCCTTCAAACAGCGGGTCTTTTTGACCCGCCTCGGTCAATTCGACATCAAGAATGCCAATCTCGGGCGGGCGCTGAGGTCCGCAGGTTCCGCCGAGCGCATCGGCCAGCAACTGGTGTCCGAGGCACAGGCCGAGAAAGGGCTTTTCAAGATCACGCACCCACTTGCGGATTGCAGCCTTTTCCGGCACCAGCCATGGATGCTCATCCACATCCCAGACATCCATCGGCCCGCCCATGACCCATAAAGCGTCATAGGCTTCAAGCGGCGGAATTGGCTCGCCGGCATGAAGATTGACCGCATCCCACTTAATCTGGTCATCAGCCAGAAACCGCCGCAATGAGCCGGGATGCTCACAGTCGATA
>JABDRA010000457.1 GCA_013041995.1 Anderseniella sp.
CTCGGTGTGCTGACCGGCGAGACCGGTGCCGGCAAGTCAATCCTGCTGGATTCAATGGGGCTGGCGCTTGGTGCACGCGGTGATGCATCGCTGGTTCGTACAGGCTGCGACAAGGGCAGCGTAACGGCCAGTTTCCATCCTCCTGCTGACCATGCTGCATTCCGGTTGCTGGCCGGTGCGGAAATCGATGCGGGCGAGGAGGGAATTGTCATTCGCCGTATTCAAGGCGCTGACGGCAAATCCCGGGTGTTTATCAACGACCAGCCGTCCAGCGTCAACCTGCTGCGGCAACTGGGAGGACTGCTGGCGGAAATCCACGGCCAGCACGATGATCGCGCGCTCATGGATGTGTCGTTCCATCGCACCGCGCTGGACGCCTATGGTGAGCTTGAACCAAAACTGCGCAAGGTGGAGATTGCCTGGGAAGCGCTGAGTTCCGCGCGCGAAGCCTATGATGCCCATCAGGCCCGGCTTGACCGGGCAGAGACCGAGCGTGCGTTTCTGGAACACGCCCTGAAAGAGATGCATGAGCTTGATCCACAGCCGGGTGAAGAAGCCACCCTGGCGGACAAACGCCAGATGATGATGAACGCGGAAGAATTCTCATCCGTGGTCAATGAGGCGCAAAAGGCCGTTTCCAACGGCGATACCATTGCCGCGCTGAACACGGCGCTGCGCAAGCTGGAAAGACGCCGCGAGCAGGCAAGGGGCGGACTGGATCCGGTATGTGCCGCGCTGGAGCGTGCCGTCATCGAGATGAACGAAGCGCAAAACCAGCTTGATGCAGCGGCTCGGGAATTCGTGCTCAACCCTGCGGAGCTGGAAAAGGCCGAGGAGAGACTATTTGCGCTGCGCGCACTGGCGCGAAAACACAAAGTCCAGGTCGATGATCTGGCCAGCCTGATGGAGCGCTTTGAAACCGATCTGCAATCCATTGATGACGGCGGCGTCATGCTCGCCAAACTCAAAACCGCCCGCGATGAAGCGCAGACTGTTTATGATGAGCTGGCTCTCAAACTGTCGGATGCGCGCGTGAAAGCGGCGGTCAAGCTGGACCAGGAAATATTGTCCGAACTGGCGCCGCTGCGGCTGGAAAAGGCCCGGTTTGAAACCCGGGTCGAAACAGACGAAGCCCGCGCCGGTCCGCATGGTATTGACCGGGTGGAATTCCTGATTGCGGCCAATCCAGGTACACCGCTGGCCCCCATCGTCAAGGCGGCGTCCGGTGGAGAGCTGTCCCGTTTCCTGCTTGCTCTCAAGGTGGTGCTGGCGGCACGCGCATCTGCACCCACGCTTGTTTTTGACGAGATTGATACCGGTGTTGGCGGAGCCGTTGCTGATGCAATCGGCCAGCGGCTTTCGCGCATGTCGAAGGGGTTGCAGGTGCTGGCGGTCACCCACAGTCCGCAGGTTGCCTCGCGTGCCGACGCGCATTTGCTGATATCAAAAATGGAAGAGGCAGGCGATGCTGCCGGCCGGCGCATGATCACCCGCGTCACACCGCTCTCCGGCGAGGGCCGCCGTGAGGAGATAGCCCGCATGTTGTCCGGTGCCGAGGTGACATCGGAAGCCCGCGCTCAAGCTGACCGACTGCTGTCGGCTACAGGTTAATCCATCATGACGAAAAATACCCCTGTTGCGGCGTTGACGCCGCTGGAAGCGGCTGACGAACTTGAGCGTCTGGCAGCCGAACTGGCGCGTCATGACGAGGCCTACTACCGGGAAGATGAACCGGAAATCTCTGATGCGGACTATGACGCGCTGCGCCGACGCAATGACGAGATTGAAGCGGCATTTCCTGACCTGGTTCTGAAAGACTCGCCGTCACGGCGCGTTGGTGCTGCGCCGTCGGAGAAGTTCGGCAAGGTTCGCCATGCCGTCTCGATGCTGTCTTTAGGCAATGCATTTGCCGATGAAGATGTGCATGAATTCGTCGCCCGCATTCGCCGCTTTCTGAAGCTTGCCGATGATGAACCGGTTGACATCACGGCGGAGCCAAAAATCGACGGGCTGTCGATCTCGCTGCGCTATGAAGCGGGCAGGCTGGTGCAGGCGGCGACACGCGGAGACGGGCAGGAGGGTGAAAATGTTACCCGGAATGTCGAAACCATCCGCGACATTCCCCGCAAGGTGAGCGGGAATGATTTTCCAGACATATTCGAAGTGCGTGGCGAGATCTATATGTCGCACAAGGATTTCGCGCAACTTAATCAGATGCAGGTGCAGGCAAACGCCAAGGTTTTCGCCAATCCGCGCAACGCTGCCGCCGGTTCCTTGCGTCAGCTTGATGCATCGATTACTGCGGCACGACCCTTGCGGTTTTTTGCCTATGCCTGGGGACAGGTTGACCGGCTTCCCGCAGACACCCAGCGTGGGGTTCTGGACGCGCTTGATCGCTGGGGATTCCCGGTCAATCCGCTGACGACACTCTGCACCTCTGTCGATGAACTGCTGGCGCACTATCGGTCTATCGA
>JABDRA010000458.1 GCA_013041995.1 Anderseniella sp.
CTTTGACCACCAATGGTAATGTGGTGTTCCTGCATTGCCTGCAACAGGGCTGACTGGGTTCGCGGACTGGCGCGGTTGATTTCGTCCGCCATGAGCAGCTGGCAAAATACCGGCCCCTTTACAAAGCGGAACTGATGGCGCCCGCTGTCGCCTTCATCGAGCACTTCCGAGCCCAGAATGTCAGCAGGCATCAGGTCAGGTGTAAACTGAATGCGTTTTTCTTCGAGGCCCAATACGGTGCCGAGCGTAACTGCCAGCTTGGTCTTGGCCAGACCCGGCGCACCAACCAATAATGCATGGCCACCACCAAGAATCGCAATCATCGCGTGACTGATAACTTCGTCTTGTCCGAAAATGACCGTTTTCAGTGCGTCTTGAGCTTTTTCGAGCCGTTCGGCGGTGGCCTCGAGGTCGTCGAGGATTTTGGCGTCAGCGTTGGTAACGGTGCTCATGGGAATTCAAAGACCTCATGTTTTTCATATGCTAACCGGATTCTCTATCACGGCATAACCATACGACATTAAGATTGGCCGTAACATGGCTGTGTAGGATCAGGACCCATTAATCTTATCCATTCTGCGGGAGGATGTTTTGCTTCTGACAAGGCGAAAGGCCGAAGGAAACCGTCCGGTTTTCAAGGCCTTTCAACGCGGTCAGGGGCAAAATAGACCCCGCCCTTCGGGTTTGAAAGAAAACACCCGCCTGAAGTCGAAAAATACTCGAAAAGGCACCAAGCCTTACCATGCGCTTTTTCAACATCATTCGAATGTTTTCTTTCAAACAGAATTGCATAAGATTAATGGGTCCTGATCCTTTAGCAAGTTACCATGATGTAACGATGGCGCTTCCCTCTTGGACTGTTTAATGCTTCACAATGTCGTCAGCAGACCGGTTTTTGGCTGGATTAATCGATAACATGACTGAATTACGGGACATACGCGGCCTTGAGGCCATTCCGGCAGGCGACATGCCAAATCGTGCGCCGGCACCGGTGGAAACCTGGCATCCCGACCATACCGGGCCCATTGATATCGTAATCGATATGGACGGCAACTGGTTTCATGACGGTTCGCCGATCCGCCGTGCCGGCCTCGTGGCATTGTTTGCGTCCATATTGCGGCGTGAACCGGATGGTAGTTATGTGCTTGTTACGCCAGTTGAAAAACGAACCATTCAAGTTGCAGATGTACCGTTTACAGCAGTTGGTATCGTGGTCGAAGGAACGGCCGCAGAGCAAGTTGTGACACTGATCACCAATACGGGCGACAAGGTGATAGTCGGCAATACCCACCCGATGCGCTTTGCGGAAGGTGCCGCCGCCAATGGCGTTGCATTGCCTTATGTGACGGTGAGGGGCGGCCTCGAAGCCAGGGTCGCGCGAGCGGTGTTTCCCGACCTGGTGGAAGCCGGTTGCGTGGACGTTTACAATGGAGACTGCTGGTTTGGCGTGTGGTCGTCGGGCGTTTTCTGGCCGATGATGCAGGCTGATGAGGCTGGTGTGTAACCGGTATGGCAATTTACTCACAAGACTGGTTTCGCGAACACGCAGTGCCGCGGTTGCATGCGCAGGTGCCTGCCGAGGCCATTGATACAGCACTGCCGGCGTTGCGGTCCGATGCGGATCTCAACGCTGATATTGAGGCAGATGCCGTGTTTAAAAAGGCGGAAAAAACCCGTGCAGCTGCCGTTCTTGTCGGATTGCTCGAGCGCGACGGCGAACTGCATGTTCTGCTGACGCAACGCTCCGACGAGTTACCGACCCATGCGGGCCAGATCGCATTTCCCGGCGGCAAGATTGACGCTGAAGATGCAGGCCCGGTGGCGTGCGCTTTGCGCGAAACCCGCGAAGAAACCGGCGTTGCGCCGGAGTTTGTCGAACCCACCGGTTTTCTGGATGTCTACCAGACAGGTACCGGTTTTCGTATCGTGCCGGTTGTGGCGCTGTTGAGAACCGGCTTTGACCTGGTCCCCGAGCCTGGTGAAGTAACCGAAATCTTTGACGTTCCCCTGGCTCATTTCATGGAGCCGGCCAATCATTTCCGGCACTCGCGGGTCTGGCAGGGGCGTGAGCGGCAATACTACGCCATGCCCTATGGTGACAGATATGTGTGGGGGGCAACTGCCGGCATGTTGCGCAACCTGCATGACAGGATAACCAGGTGATGACGCTGCCTTCGCTACATGGTCACGCAATATTTGAGACCGCAGGGCTGCACGCCGTGTTTCAGGCCATTTCCAAGGCCGGCGGCGAGGTCCGCATCGTCGGCGGAGCCGTGCGTAATGCGCTTTTGGGGGAGCCTGTCCAGGACATTGATATGGCGACGACCCTGACACCCGAACAGGTGGTTGCAGCAGCTGGTGCCGCCGGGCTGAAAACAGTGGCAACAGGCATTGAACACGGCACCGTAACGGTGATCAGCGACGGCAACGGTTTCGAAGTGACGACACTGCGCCACGATGTTGAAACCGACGGACGCAAAGCCACGGTGGCGTTCACGGACGACTGGGCAGCAGATGCAGCCAGACGTGACTTTACGCTCAATGCGTTATACTGTTCGGCAGACGGACAGGTGTTCGACCCGGTGGGAGGCCTCGGCGACCTGGCCACCAGGATGATCCGGTTTGTCGGTGATCCTCAGGCCCGTATCCAGGAAGATTATTTGCGCATACTGCGCTTCTTCCGCTTCATTTCACAATATGGCCGGGATGAAGTTGATGCTGACGGGCTGGCTGCCTGTCGCCAACTCCAGAACGGGTTGAAGCAGCTTTCCCGAGAACGCATTGGCCAGGAAACCTGCAAGCTGTTGTGTGGCGCGCGCGCTGGTGAGGTTGCCGTGTTGATGAATGATGCCGGCATCAACCGGACATTGTTCGGGGTGGATATGGACGCTGAGCTGCTGGCTTCGGTGATTGCACGGGCCGGATCACTGGGTTTGACGCCTGATTACATAACGCCGCTGGCGGCTGCCCTGCCGCTGTCTGGCGACGAACAGGCAGCACAGCTCAGATTGTCCAATGCTCAAACCCGGTCCCTGAACGAGGTTCAGTCCGCAATTCCACCGTCACCTCACTTGCGCGATAATGAACGCAAGGTGGTGTTGTATCAAACGGGCGCCGACACATGGAAACGGGCCGTATTGCTGGCGTGGGCACGTGGGGGCAAGCCGGGAGACGAGGACTGGGACCGGCTTTACAAGTTGCCGGATGAATGGGAAATGCCGGTTTTCCCGGTGACGGGCAACGATATTCTGGCGAGCGGCCTTGAGCCGGGACCGCAGGTTGGCGAGACCCTGAAGACGCTGGAAGACTGGTGGACGGCAGGCGGTTTTTTGGCGTCGCGCGAGGAGCTGTTGTCTAGACTTACCGCTTAGCGGTGGGCTAAGATTGAGAACTTGGCGCGTGCAAGTTACGTATCTTGACCGTACCGGGCACCGAAATTCGAATTCCAAAACAGGCAATCAAACATGCAGAAATTTGCTGTCGGGCAGGCCGTCCGCCGCGTGGAAGATGAACGTTTCCTGAAAGGCGACGGGTGTTATGTCGATGACATCAGGCTGGACAACATGGTTCACGCCGCCTTCGTACGCTCGCCATTTGCGCATGCGAAAGTCGGCAAGATAGATGTTTCGGCAGCCGTGGCCATGCCGGGTGTCATCAAGGTGCTCACTTACAAGGATGTCAAGAAGGCAGGGCTCGGGGCATTTCCGACGGTGACGGCGGTGGACGGGGTTGATGAAAACGGTATCGCCGTGCCGGACCGCTTTGCCCTGACCGGGGATGTGGCCCGTTTTGTCGGGGATCCTGTCGCGATGGTTGTCGCAGAAACCACAGTGCAGGCCCAGCTCGCGGCAGAAGCGATCATGGTTGATTATAGTGACAAGCCTGCGGTGGTGGATCTGGCCTCGGTTCTCGACAGGAAAACCAAGCTGATCCATCCGAAACTGAAATCAAACAGGGCCTACCATTTCCACAAGGGTGATGAGGCAGGTGTCGACAAGGCGATCGCTGCGGCTGCACATGTCACCAGGCTGACGTTCGTAAACAACCGGGTTGCGCCGTCGGCCGTTGAGCCGCGCGGCTGCATCGGTGATTACGACAAGCAAAAGGACCAGTTGATCCTGCATGTGTCGGGTCAGGCCGTACATGGCCAGAAGGGTCAGATGGCTGACGCTATTTTCAAGGTGCCGCCGGAAAAGGTTCGCGTGGTCATGCCGGATGTCGGCGGCGGCTTTGGCGCGAAGAATTTCGTCTATCCTGAAAATGTCATGGTGATGCTGGCTGCCAAACTGGTTGGCCGGCCGGTGAAGTGGATTGCGCAGCGGTCAGAGAACTTCCTGTCGGAGATCCATGGC
>JABDRA010000469.1 GCA_013041995.1 Anderseniella sp.
AGTCTGCTCCGTCAGCGCACCTTCGGCTGGCAGCCGTTCCATGGATGATGCGCCGTAAAACCCGTGACAGTTGCTGGTGTTCTTCAGCACGAATTCCGCGTCATCCGGCATCGCCACCGGCCCGCCGTGGACCAGCACGATTACATCCTTGTTGACCTTGAGAGCAGCCTCCGACCAGGCATCAACCTTGGCCGGAACATCCTCCAGCGTCTGTGCAGTTTCCGCACCAATCGACCCGCCGGTGGTCAGGCCGAGATGGCAGACGATGATGTCGGCACCGGCCTGCGCCATGGCCGTGGCATCATCCTCACAGAATACATAAGGCGTGGTCAGCATGTCCTTCTGGTGCGCCTTGGCAATCATGTCGACTTCCAGCGAGAACGACATGCCGGTTTCTTCCAGGTTGGCGCGGAACGTTCCGTCAATCAGGCCGACGGTTGGAAAATTCTGAACCCCGGAAAACCCGACCCGCTTCAGGTCATCCAGGAACACATCCATCAACCGGAACGGATCAGTGCCGTTCACCCCTGCCAGTACCGGTGTTTTGGTGGCCACCGGCAGCACCTCCGATGCCATTTCCATGACGATCTGGTTGGCATCACCATAAGGCATGAGGCCGGCAAGCGAACCGCGCCCCGCCATGCGGTAGCGGCCGGAATTATAGATCACAATTAGGTCGATGCCACCGGCCTCTTCGCATTTTGCCGACAGGCCGGTGCCCGCCCCGCCCCCGACAATCGGCTCGCCACGGTCAATCATGCCACGAAATTTCTCGACAATTGCTGCTCGTTCAAACCGGGCCATTATTATCTCCTTGCCTGTTTTCGCGACGGCCTGCCGCCGCCATGCAGCGACCGGAAGGCGTCAACCACCTGCGCTGAAAATTCGGGATCATTTACATTGTGCGGCACCCGCACCAGTTGCCGTGACGATGTCTGCCGCACGGTACGCTCAAGCGCATCGAACAACGCCTTGTCTGCAGCCGGATCATGGAATGATTTACCCGGCGCATCGAGCATCGACACACCGCCTTCGGGAATGAAGAACCTGACCGGCGCTTCCATCTCGTTCAGACGCTCACCGATCCAGCGGCCCATGCGCTCATTTTCTTCTGCCGTCGTGCGCATCAGGGTGACTTGCGGATTGTGCTCGTAAAACAACCTGTCCTTGTATTTTTCAGGCACCGTGTCCGGGGGGCCGAAGTTCACCATGTCGAGCGCCCCGCATGAGCCCACATAAGGCATGCCGGCGCGGATCATGGCGCCAAACCGGTCTTCGGTCGCGGCAAACACCCCGCCCATCATCATGTCGCAGATTTCCGTCGTGGTGATGTCAATCACACCGGTGAGAAGCCCGGAGTCCACCAGCTTTTCCATTGATTGTCCGCCAACACCTGTGGCGTGAAATACCAGGCAGTCAAAGTCAGCTTCCAGATCGGCAGTAATTTGCTGAATACACGGTGTGGTGACGCCAAACATGGTCAACCCGATGGCCGGCAATTCATCTGCGGTTTCAGCGGTCGATGCGGGCACGCGCGCTTTGCGGGCCTTGACCATGCCGGCCATGGCATGCGCTCCATTGCCGAGCACCTGGCGGGTTATCGAGTTCAAGCCCTGCACATCCGCAACCGAATGCATCATCATGATGTCGGCCGGGCCGACATACATCTGCACATCACCGGATGCCACGGTGGAAATTATCAGTTTTGGCACGCCAACGGGCAAGCTGCGCATGGCAGGCGACACGATCGCCGTACCGCCGGACCCGCCAGCACTGATGATGCCGGCAATGCCCGACTGCCGCTTGATCCAGCGTTCGAATGCCAGCGTCATGCCCGCAACCGATGTGCCTCGATCATTGGTGAACACACCTGCTGCACCGCGTGGATGATAGGCCGCAATCTGATGCGGCGGGATTTCAGCGCCGGAATGCTTGCCGGACGTTGACAGGTCCACCATGCGCACTGCCACCCCGTCTGCCTTCAGAAGATCCCTGATATAGCGAAGTTCAACGCCCTTGGTGTCCAGCGTTCCGGCCACCAGTACGACGTTTTCACCGGCTGCCGACAATGGTCTCAGTTCAACATGCCCCATGCCGGTTGACGAAGGTGCTGAAACTGTTTCGGTGCGCGCCGCCATTTCGATTTGCCTGGCCGGCACAATCGGCGACCATCGCGTCGGCAGCTTTGGATTGGATACATAAATCTTGCGCGGGCCCTGGACCTTCGGCGCTGCGGTGTCTTCGCCAGCGCTCTGCTCTGCAAAGTCGTCATCACTGTCACCATGACGGCCGACGCCGAGCAGGTTCTGTTGCAATTCACGGTCAGCCGCCAAGGCGCTGGCCGACATCAACCGGTTGACCCGGCCATTGACCATGATCGCGACATTCTCCGAAATTGCCGTTGCCACGCCAATGTTCTGTTCAATAACCAGAACATCGATGTCTGCTTCCTCGCCAAGATGCATCAGCATGTCGGCAACCTGTGACACGATCACCGGTGCGAGACCTTCGGTGGGTTCATCCATGACCAGCAGGCGCGGGTTCAGCAGCAGCGCGCGGCTGATCGCCAGCATCTGCTGCTCGCCGCCTGACAATTGGCTGCCGCCATTGTTCTTGCGTTCGGCCAGCCGTGGGAAAGTTGAATAGATGCGCTCGATCGACCAGGCACCGTCATGGCCTGCCACCGTCATGCGCAGGTGCTCATCCACTGTGAGCGAGCGCCATAACCGCCGGCCTTGCGGCACATAACCGATACCCATCCGGGCGATTTCGGACGGTTGCCGGTTGGTTACGTTTTGGCCATTGAACGTGATCGACCCGGAACTGACCGGTACCAGGCCCATGATCGCCTGACACAGGGTGGTCTTGCCCATGCCGTTCCTGCCAACCACGGAAAGCACACCGTGGCCAAGGCTGAGATCAACACCCTGCAGTGCGTGCGATGCGCCATAGTACACGTTGAGGTCCTTGACCTCGAGAATCGAAGAAGAAGACCGTTCAGCCATGCGTGAACCCTCCTCCCAGATACAATTCCTGCACTTCCGGATCGGCCTCGATCTCTGCCGGGTTACCTTCCTTGAAGATGCGGCCATTGTGCATCATCGTGACGCTTTCAGCTACCCGCAGGGCCACATCCATGTCGTGCTCTATGATGATGTATCCCATATGGCCGGGAAGATTATTCAAGATGTCAATCAGGTCACGCCGTTCGGTTGGCGACAGGCCTGCGGCAGGCTCATCAAACAGGATGAACCGCGGTGCCCCGGCCAGCGCCAGAGCGATTTCAAGCTGGCGCTGCTGGCCATAAGAGAGCTCCGACACAAGTGTCTCCTGCACGCCTGTCAGGTGCACGGCCTCGATCAGATCGGCCGCCGAATGCATCAGCGCATCAGATTGCCCCGGACGGATCATCGAGAAGCGATTGCGCGATACACCACGGCAGGCAAGGTACACGTTGTCGATGACGGTCAGCCCGCCAAACAGCAGCGAGATCTGATAGGTGCGGCGCAAGCCCCGGCGAATACGATCATGCGGCGGAAACTTGGTAACGTCCTCGCCGAACATCCGCACGACCCCGGACGTCGGCAGGAAATCACCGGTAATGCAGTTGAACAAGGTGGTCTTGCCGGCACCGTTTGACCCTAAAACGGCTCGGCGTTCACCCGGCTTGACGGTCAAGGTGATGTCCTGCATCGCGGCAAGAGCACCAAAGAATTTGCTGACACCACGCAATTCAAGCGCATTTGCGGTGCCTGTCGCCGACAACCGGCTGGCCGTGGTGGCGGCGTTTGCAATGGCGTTCATGCCTCGCTGCCTCCGTCTTTGTCCCGGGCCTGGCC
>JABDRA010000045.1 GCA_013041995.1 Anderseniella sp.
GGCCGGTGCGGAGGATGCTGAAGCGTTCAAGCAACTGGCCCATGGTGGTCAGCAACTTGTGATATTCCCCGAGGCAACCTTCTATCGGATGCCCGGCCTGCTGCCATTCCGGCTCGGAGCGTTCTCCATCTCCTGTGCCATCGCCAGCCCGGTCTTGCCGGTCGTCATCCGAGGTACCCGGTCAATCCTGCGCGGCCAACAGTGGTTCCCGCGTCGAGGAGATGTTACCATCAAGGTGCTGGATCCCCAAATGCCAGGCGGAACGGATTTTTCCGCAGCGGCAGAGCTAAAGGAAAGAGTGCGGGCAGCCATGCTTGCCAGCAGCGGTGAACCGGACATGGCCGGGAACGACAACGTGGTGCGGCAGAGGAAAGACGATGGGCAAACCCGCGACTGACCCAAATGCTGTACCCGCAGTTCGGCCGGCCGCGGGCCGATCAGGCAGCCTGGGCCTTGCCGCCTGGTGTCTCTATGATTGGGCAAACTCGGCGTTTCCTACGGTCATTACGACATTCATTTTCGCGGCCTATTTTACACAGGCAGTCGCTGCAACTCCGGTGGAGGGAACCATATTATGGTCGCGGGCTCTGACGGTTGCGGGTCTGATCATTGCCGCCGGCAGCCCGCTGCTTGGAGCGGTTGCGGATTGTTGGGGGCCGCGCAAACCCTGGCTTTTGGTCTTCAGTGGGTTGAGCATTTCCCTGACCGGACTCCTCTGGTTCGTGAAGCCTGAGTCTGATTTCGTTATGCTTGCTCTAATCGTCTACACGACAGCCACGGTCACCTACCATTTCGCTATTGTATTCTACGACGCCATGCTGCCTACCATAACGCCGCCGGATGCGCTGGGACGCATTTCGGGGTGGGGCTGGGCGATCGGCTATGCCGGTGGACTTGTTTGCCTCGTTATCTGCTTGTGGATCGTAAAGGATAACGGAGTGGCCGCATTCGGCCTCGATGCCGCGCAGGCCGAACCGGTACGGGCAACGGCCATATTCGTCGCCGCGTGGTTCATTGTCTTCTCACTTCCGCTGTTTGTGTTCACGCCGGACCGTCCCGCTACCGGCCTCAGCCTCGCAGAGGCATCGCGCCAAGGCTTGCGCCAGTTACCGCGGACCCTTCAGCTTGTCCGAGGTAACCCGGCCATACTGCGGTTTCTGCTCGCTCACATGGCGTATACTGACGGACTTGTTACGTTGTTCGCCTTCGGCGGCATTTTTGCAGCTGCCGAGTTCGGCATGAAGCCGGAAGATATCCTTGTTTTCGGCATAATTCTGAATGTGGCGGCAGGTGCGGGTGCTGCAGCCTTTGCCTGGATTGATGATGCCATCGGCTCCAGGAGGACAATTATGCTGGCGCTGGCAGGGCTGATTGTTTCAGGCTGCGGACTTGTGCTGACGCGGGACGAGTGGGGTTTCTGGGCATTGGCAGTGTTGCTTGGTATATTCGTCGGTCCGGCGCAGGCTGCCGGCCGATCAATGATGGCCCGGTTGTCACCGCCCGGAATCGAAACAGAGATGTTCGGGCTCTATGCTTTGGCGGGCAAGGCGACCGCGTTCGCCGGACCGTTCTGTCTCGGGGTGACGGTGCAGTTGACGGGTTCACAGCGGGCAGGGCTTGCCAGCGTCGTAGTTTTCCTGGCCATCGGGCTGCTGTTGATGGTCACCGTCAAGGAACCGGATAGAGCTGAGACCGCTTCATCGCGCAAGACGTGACGCCGTGTGGTCTGCCGGAGGTTCTGATTGTTGTTGGCTACTGGCAATGGCCGTAAGATCTATTCACGCCTTACCAGCTGCGCGTTTCTGCTGACCTGAGCATCTGGCAGGTACTGCGCACAATTCAGCGCACAGTTCACTATCGTTGGTGACCCGCGGCATCATGTGCAGTCTGGTCTTGAGCCTTGAATTTCCGGACTCGAGTTCCCACCTCAGGGACACGGAATAGTCGTGATTGCATGTGTTGCTGGTTCTTAAATTGCAAACCATCATCTTAAGACAACCTCCCAATGAGACTTCGCTCACACGAACCCAAATGACCACCTGCGATCCTGACAAAGGATAGGTGACCTTGTCCCAAAAGGACGAACGCGCCATCAGGCAGGCACCTGAAATCCGCGCCGCCAAATTCTCAATCTTTTCATGAAACCAATAAGGGGACTGCCTTAAGAAATGACAGTACAAGATCTATACCCGCCACAAAAGAAAACTATCCGCCGGGGCGATCGAAAAAGAAAAACACGCTCCGCGAGCCCGTCAAAAGCAAAGAGGTCCGGAGCCAATCAATCACGCTCCAAAAGTTCCGCACAGCCGAGAGTCAGTTTCGATCGCTATATCGCGCTGGCGCACGCAGCGGCTGCTGCAGGGAACGAAATTGAGGCGTAGAATTACTACCAGCATGCCGAACATTACTTTCGCCTCATGAAGCAAAGAAGCGCCAAACCAGGAGATCCAACTGAGAAGCGTCAGGACGCCTCAGCTACGGTTTAACAACAATCTCGTTGATAACCTTATCAACACCGAAGACCGACCAGGCATCATTTTCCGCCATTTCGCATTGTTCTTGTGTGCGTACCATACCTGTTAGACGGACAACTCGATTTCGAACACCAGCGCGGATTTGGTTGGCGTCGACGAATGGGTTCCTCTCCAGGATGACCTTCACAGCCTCCTGAATCCGGATAGGTGCATCTTCTTCGGGATGTTCGAGCGCTATTCCGTTTATGACATCTCGGCTGCCGGGCATCCACCAGGCTAGCGCGCCGGCAAGGCGCTTGCTGACTAGGCTTGGAACTGTGCCATTGAGAGTAATCACGCCATCGGCCACTTCGAAGTCGATCGATCCCTTGTCTGGCTCTGCGGGTTCCCTGATGACCTCGAATTTGTTGTTGCGACCCTCTCGAACGCCCAGGCTGAGGAACGAGGGCTCTTCATAGAAGATTTGTCTCAGATGTGCCCGGATTTCGGCATCGCCCATTTTGGCTGCCGGCTTGACCCGCAACCGATCGACAATTTCGGTCACTCCGGCCAGTGCGGCGAGGTGTTCTAATCCAAGCTTCTTCGCCGCAAGGCTTTCCACTTCGCCCTCGATTGTCAGCGTCCCGGTCCCGTCATATTCAAGCACCACAGGTTTGAAGCGCGGGCCGATGCATGGTTCGCTACGAAGCGCAGCCAAAGATCTTTGTTGGATTGTTTTGGTCATGTTCGTATCTCCAAGCTGCGTCTCCGCTCCGATACGGGACGCCTAGCCCGATTTCTCGTAAGTCCCGACCAGTTCAGCCTGATCGAGAATATGTCCCTCCATGGATGTTTCGACCTCAGCCTTTGTCGGCCTGTCGAGCCCGGCCAAGACCCTGTCGAGCGCATACAGCTTGTGAAAATAGCGATGACGTCCGGTGGGCGGGCAGGGACCGCCATATGCCGGACGTTCCCAGTCATTCAGGCCGACAACCGCACCTGTTGGCAGGTCTTGTAGCGCCTCGCTAAGTCCAGAGATGCTCGACGGCAGATTGTAGATGACCCAGTGAACCCACACCATTTCTGGTGCCCCAGGGTCAGGGGCATCCGGGTCGTCAACGATCAGCACCAGGCTCTTGGTGTTGGATGGGACGCCTGACCACGAAAGAGGTGGTGAAACGTTCCGACCTTCGCACGTATACAAGCGCGGGATTGAAGCGCCATGTTCAAAAGCTGAGGACGTTAGCGTCAATGCCACAGGAGAACCTTTCAGTTGCAGGTTTTCTGTAAACTAGCAGTTCATCGCGACGGTTTGTTTGATGCCAATCAAACCGGTAACCCGGAGGCTGCAATTCTCGAAAAGGTGTTGTGAAGACCGATGACAGCCTGAGTGAACCTGGGGTATGAAATCTTGTCAGGCGTATCGCTGGCAGAATGATAGTGCTGATAGCGATAGAAAGCCGTATCCGTTACCAGCAGGGCTCGATATCCCTGTTTCCAGAAGGAGCGATGGTCACTCCAGCTGACACCGGGGACAAAGCTCGTCGTTGCCAAGTGTTCCAGCGGAAAATCGCTGACCATACGGAACTGCTTGACGAACATGTGCATTGAATGGCGTGAAGCCAGATTCGAGATTACCGCAAGGAAGTTGCCTTCGCTCGGGTAGAAAAACCCGAAAAACGGCGGGTAGTGTTGCGAGCCCGCCTGTTCACTGTAGCATCCGATACAATCCATGGCGACCATGAGCGCAATGTTGTCTCCGCGGGCTTTCGCCATCTTGGCGTAGACCATGCTTCCTTGTTTTGACCTGAAGGAGAATGGCGGCTCTTCATTAACAAAAGCAACGAATCGGACGCTGATGGCCGGGCGTAACCGCTTGAACAGCTTTGACATTTCCAACAGGGCAGCGACTCCGCTCGCATTATCGTTGGCACCTGGGGCACCACGCGCCGAGTCGTAGTGGGCCCCGATCAAGAGAATCCGCCCAGGGTAGCGCTCGCCCAAGCAGGTCACCTCAAGATTAGTGCATTGCTGGTTATGCGTTTCATAGGATTGTCTCGATACATCATAGCCCTGATCTGACCAGGTTTGCTCAATATACTCCGCCCCAGCCGCCAAGGCCGCCGGGAGGAATACGTTCCGCTCCCCGATTTCACCCGCCAATTGATGTACATGTTCTTGCAGGACGCCGGCATCAATTGTCTGTCCCAATTCAATCTGTGCTGTCATCTTTGCTCAATATTCCCGCTCAGTTGGTACTCAAAGAAGCCACCCATCGAAACAGGGTCATCACCTGCCGCGCGAAATCCGTTCCGCTACTTCAAGACGTCCCCGGAAATCAATCGCCTTGCGGTGATGATGTACATCCGGCTTCTATTGTTCCATAGGCGTTGATGTTAGACACGGTATCGACAACAAGCCGGTCACTGGTTGAACAACCGTGCAGAGAACTCCCATCAGCCTTTGCGGCAACGGGAACGAGCAATGCAAGGCTTCAAATGCAACCAAACGCTGCAGATGTTTGCCTCGATCCATTCGTCAATCCACAACCACTTTAACCTGCAACGCCACCTGACCAATCGAAGCACATTTAAGACAAATCGTGACGCTGCATTCAATGAGTGGCGTCAAATCATAATTTCCCAGGAGTCGCTTGATTGGATCCAGTTACGGCAACGCAGAGTCGCTCTAACAATGTTATCCAGCGGACAGGAAGCCATCACACAGGGAAGAATCGAAGAAATCACGCCGAGACTTGCCAATAACCTTGTACCTATCTGCCGTGTCGATTGCTCACAATGTCGGCGATCAACCTACCGGACAATGGCTCTGCCCGCTCCGACGCAAGGTTCAAACTGACATGGCCGATTGCGGACTCCGGAACGATAAGCTGTTTGTAGTAGTCCTCAAGGTCAATTTCCTCCGGTTCATCCGAAACCGACTTATCCTCAGGCAAATGGTCGCCGATGCTGTCGCTTATATGGACGCGAAGTGCCCACCCCTCGCTACCATCGCGGGGACTAATCTCCATCACCCCAACCTTGGAAACCGCGTGAATTCCTGCGTCGTCTTCAGGATCGGCCGTTTGCACCTCCACATCGTCTCCCGCAAGATACTGAAGGCTCGCGCGCCAGTTAACACGCGCGCTTCCAGTAGCTATTTCATCTCTTAGCCATCCGATCACCTGTTCGGGGGTCAGTTCGAGATCATACTCCAATGTGTTTGGCCTCCACTTAACCACAAGCATTTCAATGCCGCATAAAGGCAAGAGTGTCTTTGACCATGATCAATCCCTTGAGCGGGGATTGCCACTTTCGTCCATAGTGGGACATCATCTTGACGGAACTTACAGCGAACCCTGCCGGATAACGCCGCCCGTCTATGCTGCGCATCTGGCTGAAGGCCCTCCTGACCGCAGTAAACAACGTTGAAGCTGCGGCCTGCACAAAGCCTAGCCCTTGATACAGACAAGCGGCTTGACCCTGGCAACTCGCCGGGCAAGACCAGCCTGCTCTGCGGACAGAACTACTGCATCGACGTTCTTGTAGGCGCCGGGCGCTTCTTCAGCGACGCCGCGTTGCGACGGGCTGCGGATCAGGATCCCGCGCGCCGCCAAATCATCAATGACCTGGCGCCCGTGGTACTGCCTGTAAGCCTGATGGCGGGACATCGCCCGCCCGGCGCCGTGGCAGGCAGAGGAGAATGCCTTTTTCTCACTCGTGTGAAGCCCTGCCAGGACATAGGAGCCCGTACCCATGCTGCCGCCGATCAAGACAGGTTGTCCAGTCTGACGAAGGTGCGCGGGCAATTCAGGATGGCCTGGGCCGAAGGCGCGGGTTGCGCCCTTGCGGTGCACATGGAGTTGCTTCTGCATCCCATTGACCTCATGTTTCTCCACTTTGCAGGTATTGTGCGAGACGTCAAAAAGGAGTTGCAAATTGCAGCCAGGGAAGAAACGGGCAAAGATCTGGCGTGCGAAATGGCCAATGATCTCACGGTAGGCCAAAGCGCAATTGGTTGCCGCTCGCATCGCACCAAGATAGCGCTGCCCGATCTCTGATCTGATGGGGGCACACGCAAGTTCCCGGTCTGGCAGCGAGATACCTGCGGCTTCGGCAGCAGGCAACATGTCACGCAGAAACTCTGTGCCGATCTGGTGCCCGAGGCCGCGCGATCCACAGTGGATGGTTACAACGACTTCACCAGCCCTTAGACCGAAAGCGGCCGCCGCAGCCCCGTCGAATATCTCACCGACTTCCTGAACCTCGAGATAGTGATTTCCCGACCCAAGTGTTCCCATCTCCCGGCGCTGACGCCGTTTGGCATGGTCCGAGACACATGACGGATCAGCTCCATCCATTTCACCGTGTTCCTCAATGCGTTCAAGATCATCCGGGGCTCCCCAGCCGTTTGTTATGGCCCACCGGGCACCTCCCTTAAGCATTTCATCCATCGCTGCCACATCGAGAATGATGGACCCCTTGCTTCCAAGCCCGGCCGGGACATCCTCGAAGAGCGCATCCGCGAGGCGTTCCTGCTGTGCCAGGACTTCACTGGCTGCCAGCCCTGAAACCATCGTCCGGACACCACATGAGATGTCGAAACCAACCCCACCGGCTGAGACGACACCGTCATTGTCCGGATCGAAAGCAGCTACCCCGCCGATGGGAAATCCATACCCCCAGTGCGCATCCGGCATCACGTAGACAGCGCCAACAACACCCGGAAGCATCGCCGCGTTAGACGTCTGCTCGAAGACTTTGTCATCCATGTTGCGGATCAGGTCTTCATCAGCATATATGATGCCGGGCACTCGCATGGCTCCCGTGCGATCGATCTGCCAGGCCATTTCGCTAATACGGTTGAACCGTCCGGGATCCATAGAAACCTCCAGTGTCAGACGTCTACGACGCATTTGGCCGACCAGCATCCATTTTCCTGGCGGACGCTAAGTGCGGTGTAGGTCGCGCCCTTTGGCTCGCACGCCGGCGCATGCCGGGCCCTGTCCACGGCTTCACCCCATAAAGTACCGGACAACTGGTCCGCTTCAATTTGCACACGAAAGCGGCCAAACAGCATTTGCTGGACAGCCATCTCGTAAATTACGGCGTTGAGCCATTCGACAAGCAGCAATTCCATGTCGCTGCTCTGGCAAGTGACATGTACCTCCCGTGCGCAGCGGACGCTCTCGGTTGTTACAATTCCGGTAAGTGCGTGGGCGGCCTGTTCGAACGCGACCTCTGCTGTCGGTCCCCATCCATGGACGCAGACATCGGCATCATGGGGAAGCAGCTGCCATCCGCCTTGCGTGGCTGACCTTTCGCGATCCTGCATTGCCATTGGCCGGGTCCTGAACTTGATTGCAATCCAACTAGGAGAAGAAGAAACACCCCGATGGCAATGTCGTGCATTGATCATGGTCAAGGCAGACATGGTGAAGCTTCATATATTGGATTTAAATTGGATAATTGCTGCCAAAAGGCGAGTTAAGGTTCTTGCGACATGAATTTGGGAGAACAAGCGCTTGCTTTGGTGCCTCAAGCCTGACGGTATTGCGGAGTAGGCCAGATCGAATGAAGCGTTGTCAAAATGATCCGGGCGGCAAGAGCAATGGCGAAGCAAGGCCGGGCGAACATCGCTCGCCATCTGCAGACTGGAACGTCGCCGTGACCTTCGCTGAACGAACCTTTGGTGAAGCGCGCAACCTGCTGGCGAAATGGGGCAAATTGCGGAGAACCCAGTTCCATAACGTTTCGGTCATGAGCGTTGCTGATCCC
>JABDRA010000046.1 GCA_013041995.1 Anderseniella sp.
GGCCGGTGCCGTCACCAGCTTCTTTACCGCGCTGCGCTGGATGCCGGTGCCCGATGCCATTGCGGTTTTCTTTGTTGAACCGCTGATCCTGACAATCATGTCGGCCGTGTTCCTGAAAGAGCATATCGGCTGGCGCCGCCGCTGTGCAGTAGCGGTCGGCTTCATCGGCGCATTGATCGTTATTCAACCCAGCTATCAGGTGTTTGGTGCGGTGTCCCTGTTGCCAATTCTGACCGCTTTCCTGTTTGCAACCTACCTGTTGTTGACCAAGAAGCTGGCGGCAACCGAAGACCCGCTCACCATGCAGTTCTTCTCCGGCGTGATCGGATTTGTGTTTCTGGCTCTGGTCGCCGGCACCGGCACTGCAGCCGGCATTTCCATTCTCACCATCGTCTGGCCCGGCCCGGTGCAGTGGGCCATGCTGGCCGGGGTCGGCGTGATTGCAACCATATGCCATCTGATGATCGTGCATGCCTTCAAACGCGCACCAGCTTCCGTGCTGGCACCGTTTCAGTATCTGGAAATCGTTTCCGCGACCATACTGAGCTATCTGGTTTTTCAGGACGTCCCCAATGCCTGGAAATGGCTCGGCATCTCCATCATCATCGCCTCAGGCCTGTATGTCTGGTGGCGTGAGCGGCAGGTGAGCTAAAGCCGCCTTCATTAACGGCGATTGCGCATCGCACAATCCGTCAATCACATCAAAATGATGCTGGTCCGGCGCAACAACGCATTGCGTCCACGCCCCGCAGCTGCGCCAGGCATCGGCGATCAGCTCAGACTGGCGAAGAAATTCCGGGCGTTCCGCTTCACCCACCCATGCAGTCAGCCTGCATTGAGGATCGGGGGTCCTGAATGCCGGGCTGAGATGCATGGCTTCGCGGTCAGTCAGGTTCAACTGAGTGTTCATTTGCGTCTTCACCAGAGGACGCAAATCATGCAGGCCGGAAATGGAAACCGTGTGAATTATCCGCTGTCGAACCTCGACAGGTAACGGCGATCCGTCGCACACCATGCAGGCCGCCAGGTGCCCGCCTGCAGAATGGCCCGTCAGGACAATGGGACCTGATATTCTGGCAGCGGCGTGCTCGATGGCCGCACCGACCATGCGCATGATGTCGCCAATACCAGCTTGCGGACAAAGCACATAGGACGGCACGGCTGCGGCCCAACCACTGTCAACAGCACCCCTGGCAAGATGAGACCAGTAGCTTTTGTCGAAATCCAGCCAGTACCCACCATGAATGAACACGAACAAACCTGCCGGTTCATCTTCAGGAAAGAACAGATCGCAGACGTGACGCGCATGGTCTCCATAGGCGATATCCAGGTCGCACCTGCAGTGTGCCCGATAGCGGGCCGCCGACGCACTCCATTCGTCAGGCCAGCGCTGGCTGTCCGGAATGTGAGCCGCGTTCGAATAGGCATCATCCCAGTCAGTGATCTGAAACCCGCTCATGCTACAACTCGGTTCTGACGCGCCACAGTTCGGGAAACAACTCCACTTCAAGCATTCGCTTGAGATAGGTGACACCGTCAGTACCGCCTGTGCCCCGTTTGAACCCGATCACCCGTTCAACTGTGGTGACATGATTGAACCGCCAGCGCCGGAAATAGTCTTCGAAATCGACCAGTTTTTCCGCAAGTTCATAAAGCGTCCAGTACTCCTGCGGGTTTTCATAAACAGTCTTCCACGCGGCCTGCACGCTGGCATCGTGTCTGTATGCCTGTTGCACATCCCGGTTCAGGACTTTTTCGGATATGTCGAAACCGGCCCGGAAAAGCGCCGCAACAACCTCGTCATACAGGCTTGGCCGGGCTAGCTCTGCTTTCAGGACTTCAATCAGGTCCGGCCGATGAGCATGAGGTTTCAGCAGCGCGTGATTGCGGTTACCGACGACGAACTCGATGAGCCTGTATTGCCAGGATTGAAATCCCGACGACTGCGCCAGGTCTTCACGAAACAAGGTATACTCGCTCGGTGTCATGGTGCGCAGAACGTCCCAGGCATTGTTGAGTTGCTCGAATATCTTGGACACCCGCGCCAGCATTTTGAAAGCGGGTGGAAAGTTGTCATCACGGATGGCGGCACGCGCCGCATTTATCTCGTGCAGCGCAAGCCGCATCCACAGTTCGGAAGTCTGGTGCTGAACAATGAACAGCATCTCGTCGTGGGTATGGCCCAGGGGCGTCTGCGCCGACAATATCTGATCCAGGTTCAGATAATCCGTATAGCTCATCCTGGTGCTGAAATTCATTTCAGCACCTTCGGCAGCAGGATTGTAAGGTTGATCTCCCATCACGTCACCGCCGCGCGTTGTTTGAACTCCTGCCGGTCCCAGGCCCGGTTGGCCATGATGCCCTCCAGAATGGCGGCGGCCTTCATCACGTCCTAGCTGTCTATGTAGAGCGGCGTGAATCCGAACCGCATGACATCCGGCGCGCGGAAGTCACCGATCACCCCTGCCGCGATCAGTGCCTGCATGGCGGCATAGCCGTCCTCGAAAGCGAACGATACCTGGGAGCCCCGGTTTTCAGCTTGGCGCGGACTGACCAGTTTCAGTTGCGGGCAACGGCTTTCGACCTCGCGGATAAACAGTTCGGACAGCTCGATGGATTTAGCACGCACCTCATGCATCGAGATGCCTTCCCAGACATCCAGGGCGGCATCGAGCGCAGCCATCTGCAGCACCGGCGGCGTGCCCACCCGCATGCGTTCAATGCCCGGCGATGGCTGATAGCCGATATCAAATGCAAACGGCGATGCATGGCCCATCCAGCCCGACAAGGCAGGCTCTGCTGCATCGGCCAGATCAGGACGGATATAGATGAAGGCCGGCGAGCCCGGGCCGGCATTGAGGTATTTGTAGGTGCACCCGACCGCAAATTCCGCCTTGCTGCCTTCAAGGTCTATCGGCAGCGCGCCGGCAGAATGCGCCAGGTCCCATAATGCAACGGCACCGGCTGCATGAGCCTTTTGGGTCAACGACGTTAGGTCATGCAGACGCCCTGTCCGGTAATCCACCTGCGTCAGCATCATTACCGCGACAGTGTCATCCAGGTGATCTTCCACCTGTTCCGGCGGCACGACTTTAAGCTCAATATCGCCATCAATGAGTTTGATGAGTCCTTCAGCCATGTACAGGTCGGTGGGGAAATTGCCGGTGTCAGACAGGATGACGTTCCGGTCCGGACGCATTTTCAACCCCGCAGCCAGCGCCTGATAGACCTTGATCGACAGCGTGTCGCCAAGCACGACGCTGTTTTCAGGTGCTCCGATCAGGGGAGCCAGTCGGTTCCCGAGCGCAGCCGGTTGATGAAACCAACCGGCCTCGTTCCACCCTTTTATCAGCAGGTCTCCCCATTCATCCGTAACGGTTTGCGCAACCCTCGCCACAGCTTTCTTCGGCAGCGGACCAAGCGAATTCCCATCCAGATAGATGACGCCTTCGGGTAAATGAAAATGCTGTTTTCTCATGTCGTCCTCGCTCAACGCGGTGTCCCCATGCTCACAGGGATCATACCGGAAAATTGTAGCGGAGCGAAAAAGTGCCTCTCCAACGCTCAGCTTTCAAAGCCTGCGCCGCGAACAAATGAGCGAGCTCACTTTCGGTTGCACTTCGGATTGGGTTGATAGTCAGCCCAAGGAACTGAATACCACAACTCGCAAACTATTTCAGACTTAAAGTATCGTGAACAGGCACCCGCCGGGCTATTCTGAGCCAAGCAGGCTTTCGTCAAACCACACGTCTTCATAGTCTCCAGCAACGAGAAATCGCCAGCCAGGTGGCAAGCCGAGGTACTTGATAATTTGCGGGCACCAATCGTCAAGATGCGCAACATGCAGCGGCT
This sequence comes from Anderseniella sp., assembly GCA_013041995.1. Lineage (GTDB taxonomy): Bacteria > Pseudomonadota > Alphaproteobacteria > Rhizobiales > Aestuariivirgaceae > Anderseniella. The sequence continues at coordinate 3,853 of JABDRA010000046.1, forward strand.
TGAAAAAATCAGGCTCTGAAGAAATTTCCGGGCCTGCATATATGTACCAGCCTGTAGTATCGCCTTTCGGCGGATGGCGTAAGCCGTTAGTAGGCGTGATCCCACTTTTTACATTTACAGCAATGCCAATCTTTGACTCCGTCGGAGAACGAAAAAAATCGGCACTATACTTTTTACATAGTTCCCTTTGTGCCTCTTCCATACATTCCCCTGCCCTACAACAACTTCGCCCGCCTGACCTCACGTTCCAGCACGTCCAGAAACCGTGACCTGTCCTGCTTGGAAAACGGCCTGCCGCCGCCACCCTGATTAAGCGGATTGGCGGCGCGCAGGTCGGTCATCAGGTCACGCATCGACAGGATCTGGCCGATGTTCTTTTCATCCAGCACTTCGCCATTGTGTTTCACCACGCAGGCAC
>JABDRA010000478.1 GCA_013041995.1 Anderseniella sp.
CGCCAGCTGTCCTTGGCGATTTCCGCGCCAAACCAGAACAGGGCCAGCATGCCGGGAAAAAAGAACATGACATAAAGCACGAAATCCAGCGTTGCCTGGGTCTTGACGGGTAGCAGGCGATACAAGACATCACCGCGCACATGGGTGTCCTGGGCCAATGCATAGGGACCGGCCATGAGGAAGAGGGCGCCGTACATCTGCACCATCATGTCGAATGCCCAGACCGTCGGTGAGTTGAGCACATAGCGCACGAACACTTCGTAGGACACCGAGAATGTCAGGATCAGGATGCACCAGCCAAAGGCACGACCGACCCATATGCTCAGACTCTCGATGGTGTGAATGATGGTTATCACAGGTTCGCCTCCCTACAGCGTCACAGGTCCTGACAATATCAGAACTGCGCTCCCAGTGTTGTTTTTCGCATTTACCACAGGATCCGGCACCCACTGTCCCGGGACCTGCCATATGACATTGTTGGTTTCGCAGTGCCGGTTGTCGGCTTGCTGCAGATTTCAAATGGCCAAGATGTTCCCCCCGCACCCTTTTTCAGGGATGCGGGGGGACATGTTGTGATCAGCCGAAGTAGTGCTTGTATGCCAGCTTGTAGTCAGGCTGGTTCAGGTTGAGGTAATTCATCACGTTCTTGGCATATACTTTTTGTGAATCAATCACCTTGGCGAAGAACGGATCTTCCTTGGAAATACGGTCGACGACGATATCCCAGGCTTTCAACTGCTCTGCCATCACCGAGTCCGGGGTGCGGTAGACATTGACACCCTGATCGTCCCGCAACTTCACCAGGTCATCTGCATAACGCTTGGTGTTGTTCCAGTAGAAGTTGGAGTTTTCAGCTTCGGATGCATGTTTCAGAATGGCTTTCAGCTCATCCGGCAGGCCTTCGAACAATTTCTTGTTGAAGGTAACCTCGAAGAACTCCTGGCTCTGATGGAAGCTGGCCAGGTGGTAGTGCTTGGAGACATCCTGCATGCCGAAGTCACGGTCGGAGGTCGGGTTGTTGAACTCGGCCGCATCGATCAGGCCGGACTTCATGGCCGGCTGAATTTCACCGCCGGGCAACTGCACAACCGACATGCCCATTTCGAGCAGGACGTCGGCGGCCAGGCCAACCGTGCGGTATTTCAGACCCTTCATCTGGGAAGCGTCCTTGATTTCTTCCTTGAACCAGCCGAGCGGCTGGGCCGGCATGGCCGAGTTGAAGAACGACACCACGTTCAGGCCAAGTGATCCCATCAGTTCGTCAAACAGTTCCTGGCCACCACCGTAATGGATCCAGCCGAGCACTTCCTGGGACGACCAGCCGAAACACGGGCCGGTGCCGAACAAGGATGCGGACTTGGACTTGGAGTACCAGTAGGCCGGCACATAGTGAGCAGCATCAAGCACGCCGCGGTGCACCGCGTCCTGCATCTGGCTGGTCTTGACCACCGAGTTCACCGGTAAAAGGTCGATTTTCAGGTCCTTGCCGGCCATCGCGTTGACGCGATTGACGTAGGACTGGGCATTTTCGAGGAAAATACCACCGCCCCATGCGGCCTGCATCTTGATTACCTTTGGTTCCGCGCGGGCGATGCTAGGTGCGGCAAGGCCGGCAACAGTTGCAACACCGGCTCCGGTCAGGAACTTGCGGCGTGACGCGACGGCGTTCGCCGCCTTGGAAATATCAGTCATTGTTTTCTCCCTAAAAGCCCGATCTTACTCAATCCCACGGGCAATGAGATCAGACTAGAAGGTATACCCCGACATGCAAGACGAGTTTCCACATTGTGATCAAACATCCACCTTGTGGCTGAAATCCGGGCATCTGAAGAACATGATCGTTGTGATGCCGCTGGGGCCGCGTACTCGCAATGCGTGCAAGGTGATGAAATGCACATCTTCAAGCCGCGAAGTGCCCCAAGGTCATCACAACGGCACAGAAGAAAACGTCTCTCTTGAGGAGTAAAGCCATGACCACGCAGCATCACACCAGCTTCACCAAGACCATCGTGGGGTCCGCACAGCGTCTGTTCCGTTCCAACAAGCACCATGGCCTGCTCGCCAGCAGCCACATCGACGCACGCACCATGCGCGACATTGGTGTTAATCCGGTAGGGTTTGATTGATAGTTGACGGGTGTGTTGAGCAGCCGCATAGGCAGAAGTGTACGAGAATATTTGGTGATCCCGACAGGATTCGAACCTGTGACCCCCAGATTAGGAATCTGGTATCGATGATCACCAAGGATAACTATGAGTTACTCACCATTGCTTTTTACGTTGTAATTCAATTGTTTAATTGAGATGCGTTTGCGATGCAATACCCTATGTTTCGCTGCTTCCTGTTTCCCTATTGCTTCCCCACAGTGATCTTGCTGTAATGTCACATGTAGACGGTAACACGGTCTCATCTCATCATCCATGCCAAGAATACTACTTCGATCAGACCGCCCAAGCCGCCCAGACTGTTTGAGTCTGAGATGATCTCTCGGATCCATTCTATATTCGTGTCTGACTGAATTTGATGTTGGCCATGCGGCTGTTGTGTCATTTGGAGGTTTAACTAGTGCCAAGACTTACCAAGCGCATAGTTGATGCTATCGAGCCAGCAGAGAAAGACATCTGGAAATGGGATAACGAACTGCCGGGGTTTGGCGTGCGCGTCAAACCATCCGGCGTGAAATCCTATTTGATACAGTACCGCAACCGACAAAGTGCCACCCGACGTCATACCATCGGTAGACATGGGGGGCTGACAGCTGATCAAGCACGAAGTGAGGCAAGACAGTTGCTGGCAAGTGTCGGGCGTGGTGATGATCCGTCCGCCGGGCGCAAGGCAGAGCGTTTAGCGCCAACAATGAGCGATCTGCTGGATCGATATCTCAGTGAACATGTGCAGATGCACAATCGGCCGTCCACAATTGAGGATGTCCAGAGCATGGTACGACTGCACATCCGACCATCTCTCGGTCATTTGAAAGCTTCTGCAGCGTCTAGATCAGATATCATGAAGTTGCATGGTGCAATGAAAGACAAGCCACGAAGGGCTAACAATGTACTCTCTGTTCTTTCGAAGATTTTTAATCTGGCGGAGGCTTGGGAGATTCGTCGGGATGGAACAAATCCCTGTCGGCATGTTCAACGCTATAAAGAGAACAAGCGGGAGAGATTTTTGAGCGATAGCGAGCTTGCATCCATTCACCAGGTGATGCGAGCGATGGAAGAAGAACAATCAGTGCCTACGGTCGTATTGAATGCGATCCGGTTGCTGGCGCTTACCGGGTGCAGGCTTGGAGAGATACGGCAACTGCGCTGGGAAGACGTAGATTTTGAAAATGGTTGCCTCTCTTTGCCAGATAGCAAGACCGGCCCCAGGCTGCATGGTGTCGGCGCTCACTCATTGGCCTTGCTTGCTACTTTGCCCAGAACCGAAGGGTCGCCATGGGTGTTCTGCGGAACCGATCCATCTGCTGCACTAAGGAAAGAGCGGCTGGAGAAGGCCTGGCAAAAGATCAGAGGTGCAGTCGGTATCGAAGACGTACGCCTACATGACCTGCGACATACAGTGGGAACATATGCTGGTCAGACGGGCGCCAATTCATTTCTGGTACGCGACAAACTGGGTCATAAAACAACGGCAATGACAGACCGCTACGTGAACCGTGATGCAAGCCCGTTGCGCAAATTGTCTGATCAAGTTGAAGACCGTATAGCTGCGGCAACTGCAAGTGTTGAAACCGCAAAGGTAAT
>JABDRA010000487.1 GCA_013041995.1 Anderseniella sp.
CGATAATCCTGCGTTGTCCCGGTCTTGCCGCCGGTTTCATGTCCTGGAATCCGTGCCGCCTTGCCGGTGCCTTCTTCCACTACCGCACGCATCATGTGGTTCATGGCGCCAAGCGACTCGAAAGAGATAACCGATCCCGGCCCGCCACCTGAACGTTCATAAAGGACCTTGCCATCGCGAGTGGTAATGCGGGTTATTACATGCGGCAAAACTCCGCTTCCGCCATTGGCAAACGGCACATAGGCGGACGTCAGTTGCAGCAGTGAGACTTCCGAGGTACCCAGTGCGATGGATGCATTGGCAACCAGAGGAGCCGAAATTCCAAGCCGGCGTGCTGTTGCAGCCACATTGTCAGGCCCGACTTCAACCGCGAGCTTTGCGGCCACCGTGTTGATGGACGAAGACAACGCCTTGGTCAGGGAAACCGGTCCAAGATATCCTTTTCTGTAATTATCCGGCGACCAGTTACCAAAAGTCACCGGCTCATCGATCTTGCGGGTCTTCGGCGTCATGCCTGCATCAATAGCAGTGAGATAAACAAACGGTTTGAAGGCGGACCCGGGCTGGCGTTGTGCCTTTACAACACGATTGAACTGACTCTTGATGTAAGACCTGCCGCCAATCATGGCGCGGACCGCGCCGGTAGTATCCAGAATCACCATGGATGCTTCAGAAGCACCATACTTCCTGCCGTTTTTCGCAAGTTCAGAGCGTAGCGCTCTTTCAGCCGAATTCTGGAGTACAGGGTCAATGGTGGTTTCCACAACCACGCTGTCGCTCAACTCGCCGATAATTTCCGGCAGGGTTTCGCTTACCCAATCCACCACATAGCGCTTGGCAGGAATGTAGGTCGAACCGGGCGCCCGGGCGCTCACGCCACGCGTTGCATCTGCTTCTGCCTTGGTAATAAAACCGGCACGCACCATATCCGACAGCACCTCACGGGCGCGGGCATTGGCGCGTTTGGTACTGGCAATCGGGTTGTAACGGCTAGGGGCCTTCAGCACGGCTGCAAGCACGGCTGCTTCAGACAGGTTCACATCACGGGCCGATTTTCCGAAAAACTTCTGGGCGGCCTTGTCGATACCGGTGGCACCGGCGCCAAAATAGACCCGGTTCATATACAGCTGCAGAATCTCGTCCTTGGAGAACTTGCTCTCAAGCCAGACTGCCAGAATGGCTTCCTGCACTTTTCTCTCAAGCGTGCGTTCCGGTTTCAGAAAAAGATTCTTAGCCAGTTGCTGGGTCAGCGTCGATCCGCCCTGAACCGTACTTCCTGCTCGGTAATTGGCCAACAACGCGCGCGCGATACCAAACGGGTCAATGCCAAAATGAGACCGGAACCGCCGGTCTTCAATTGCAATGATGGCCTGCGGTACGAACGGCGGCAGCTCATCAATGCGGACCGCATCGCCGAAAAAGGCACCGCGCTCGGCCAGCACCGAACCATCAGATGCCAGCAGCATGATGCCGGGTTCACGTTCGGGAATATTGAACAGACCCTGCTTGTTGAGATTGAAAAACAGGTAGCCCGTAGTGGCAAACACTGCAACCATTGCCCACAAACCGACCATCATGCCCAAGGACACGAGCTTGAAGACCACAGAGCGCTTGCGCGAAGTTTTCCTGCTTCTGCCGCTGGTGTTTGGCCTGGAGTCAGATTTTCTGCGGGGTCCGGGACCGGCAAACACCGGTTCCTGCCGGCGGGGCCCGCGTCGCTTCTGTTTTTTTCTGCCTAATCCAAACACGCGAATCAAGTCCCCGAAGATTTACCGGCAATACCTTGTCGCGAAACCCGGATTTGCCTTGATCACCATCACCATATCAAACCAGAACCGGTGCGCAGCTCGCCCGTTTTTCACTTATCCCACTGCGAGCAACAGGACACTAGATCAGGATGATTTTTGGGTGAATCACCCAAAAATTATAAAACCTGATCGATTCCAGAGTGTTATAACAACTTTATGGATTTATAAGAACCCATGTTGCTATAGCGTTTCCACGTTAATCGGCTGTTAACACTACGCAGCATTGCAGCGCAACCGGTCTGCTGTATGCGGGTTGCGACTCAATTTTGTCAGCACAATGGCAAGATGGAACATCCAGTATCCGGATCATACATCCAGATTTGCGACATTCAGGGCATTCTCGCGAATGAAATCACGGCGCGGCTCCACCACATCACCCATCAGTTTGGTGAACAGATCATCTGCTTCATCCAGTTCCGATACCTTGACCCGAAGCAGGGACCGAACGTTTTTGTCGAGCGTTGTTTCCCATAATTGTTCCGGGTTCATTTCGCCGAGACCCTTGTAGCGCTGCATGGAGATACCCTTGCGGCCCTGGGCAAACACGGCATCGATCAGGTCCATGGGCGAATAGATCGCGATTTCGGTTTCCTTGCGGCGCAGTTTCGCAGGCTTTGTGTAAATTTCCTGCAGGTGCGCTGCCAGACGGTCGAGGCGAATTGCCTCGGACGATCCAATCATGCGGGCATCGAGTGAATGGGCTTCGCGCACACCCCGCAGTTCACGGGTAAAGGTCAGGCCACCGTCTGTATCCGCCTCGCCTTCCCAGCCGCGTTCAGTCTCTTCGGAAATGGTGTTCAGCCGGCGCGCAATATAGGCGGCTGCCTCGTTGGCTGCCTGCTGGCTGCCGATCACTTCGGGGTTGAAGGCGCCGGCAATGGCAGCCTGCTCGACCACATTGCGCGAATAACGCGTATGCAGGCTCTCAAGGGCAGACCGCACCTGGATGGCGCTATCAATAATTCCACGCAGATCCTGACTGGCGTGTTCGGCGCCATCTGCGGTAATCAGCACAGTGTCTTCCATGCCCTGGTCGACAAGGAACTCTTCCAGAGCAGCATCATCTTTCAGGTATTGCTCGGATGAGCCGCGCTTGACCTTGTACAAGGGCGGTTGGGCAATATACAGATGCCCGCGCTCAATTACTTCCGGCATCTGCCGGTAGAAGAACGTCAGAAGCAGGGTGCGAATATGCGCGCCGTCCACGTCAGCATCCGTCATGATGATGATCTTGTGATAGCGCAGCTTGTCTATGTTGAAATCATCACGCCCGATGCCGGTCCCAAGGGCTGTAATAAGCGTGCCAATTTCCTGACTGCCCAGCATCTTGTCAAAACGGGCACGCTCCACATTGAGAATCTTGCCGCGCAACGGCAAGACAGCCTGGTTTTCGCGATTACGCGCCTGTTTCGCGGAGCCGCCGGCAGAGTCGCCCTCGACGATGAACAGTTCCGACTTGGCCGGATCACGTTCCTGACAGTCGGCAAGCTTGCCCGGCAGCGATGCAACATCAAGCGCGCCCTTGCGCCGGGTCAGTTCACGCGCCTTGCGCGCCGCCTCGCGGGCCGCGGCAGCCTCTGCCACCTTGGACACAATGGCACGGGCTTCTGCAGGGTGTTCCTCAAACCAGGTGGACAGGCCTTCACCCACCGAACTTTCCACGATGGGTCTCACCTCGGATGAAACCAGCTTGTCCTTGGTCTGCGAGGAAAACTTCGGATCCGGCACTTTGACAGACAAGACACAGGTCAGGCCTTCGCGCGCATCATCGCCGGTCAGCGAGACTTTCTCTTTCTTGGCAATGCCGGATGAATTGGCATAATTGTTGACGATGCGGGTCAGTGCCCCGCGGAAACCGGCCAGGTGGGTGCCGCCGTCGCGCTGTGGAATATTGTTGGTAAAACACAGTACGTTCTCATGGTAGCTGTCGTTCCACGACAGGGCGCATTCGACCGTCACACCGTCCTTTTCAATCTCAATGGCAATCGGCTCCGGCAACATGGGTTGCTTGGCCCGGTCGAGATACTGCACGAACGCCGAAATACCGCCTTCGTAATGCAGATCCACGGACTTGGGTTCTGCGGGCCGGTTGTCGGACACATTGATGAACACGCCCGAATTCAGGAAGGCCAGCTCGCGCAGCCTGTGCTCCACCGTGTTGAAATCAAATTCGGTCATGGTGAATGTTTCAGGACTTGGCAGGAAGGTAATCTCGGTGCCCTTCTTGTCGCCCTGTTCACCAACGGCCTGCAGGGGACCGTCCGCAACGCCATGGGTGAAAACCATCTGCCAGTGTTTGCCGTCGCGCCAGATATCCAGCGTCAGCTTGGTTGACAGGGCGTTGACCACTGAAACACCCACGCCGTGCAGGCCGCCGGAGACCTTGTAGGAATTCTGGTCAAACTTACCGCCGGCATGAAGCTGGGTCATGATGACTTCAGCAGCCGATATGCCTTCTTCGGTGTGAATGGCGGTTGGAATACCACGGCCATTGTCGGATACTGAACACGAGCCATCTGCGTTCAGGCGCACTTCAACGCGGTCACAATGACCTGCCAGCGATTCATCGATGGCATTGTCGACCACTTCGTAGATCATGTGATGCAAACCGGAGCCATCGTCGGTATCGCCGATATACATGCCCGGACGTTTACGTACCGCATCGAGCCCTTTCAGAACCTTGATGCTGTCGGCACCGTATTCCTCCGGCTGGTCGTCTTGAGGTGTATCGTTCATGCGGTTTCCTGTTCCGGTCGGCTTAGATCAGGATGATTTGTGGTTGAATCAACCAAAAACCATAAACCTGATCGCTTTCTAAATATTAAGAGCAACTTTATGGGTTCATTTGAACCCATGTTGCTCTAGCGCAATATGCCCGTCGCTGACCTCATAAATCTCTGTACAGCTCGATGCTGCTTCAAACAATTGCCTGTCGGTTCCCGTCATCCAGGCCTGGCTCCCCAGCTCCAGCAATTCTTCCATCAACGCGGCCCGGCGAATATCATCCAGATGCGCTGCAACTTCATCCAGCAACAACAATGGCGCCACACCGTTGAACGTCTCACGAACCGCTCGCGCCTGCGCCAGAACCAACCCGATCAACAGTGCTTTCTGTTCACCTGTCGAGCAAAGCCGGGCTTCCATTTGCCGTGGACCATGGCTGACCAGCAGGTCGGCGCGATGCGGTCCGCGCAAGGTTCTTCCGGCTGCTCGGTCGAGGCCACGCGAATCAACCAAAAGTGTACGATATTCATCCTCAATTTGCACGGCTGGACGGTCAATTAGTTGTTGTTCCAATTCCCCGTCCACAATCACTTCTGCCCAGGGAAACGGGCGCTCGGATCCGCGCTGCCTGGTGTCGGTGATAAAACTGCGTACAGCAGCTATTGCATCATTGCGCGCCGCGGCCACCGCCACCGCAGTCTGGGCCAACTGCGCCTCAACGCTGTCGAGCCAGCGCGCCTGCTGCATGTCCTCGCCGTTGAGCCGATTGCGCTCGCGCAGCAACCGCTCAAGTGCATTGACGCGGGTGCCGTGTGAGGGATCGAATGTCGCTGTCAGCCGATCCAGAAACCGGCGTCGGTCGGAAGCCGGCCCGGCAAACAGACGATCCATCGCCGGCGTCAGCCACAAGGCACGTACATAGTCGGCCAGCGCACCTGCGCTGCGCTGGGCCTGGCCGTCAATACGCACCTCTCTGGTGTTGCCTGACGCAAGCTCACCATTTTCTCCGGTGCCCGCCTGCCATGCCGTTCCCAGCCTGACTTCACCGGCCGGGCTGTCAATCAAAGCCGACACGGCCCAGCCCTTGTCCTGGCCAGACTTGACAAGATCGTCGAATGCAACACCACGCAAGCCACGGCCCGGTGTCAGCAATGAAATGGCTTCGAGCAGGTTGGTCTTGCCGGCGCCGTTTTGCCCGCACAAGGCGATCAATCTGCCAGACGGCTCAATGCGCGCACTGTCGTAATTGCGGAACGACGACAAGGTCAGGCTGACAATGGTCAGGGATGGCTTGAGCGGCAAAGCGGCGTCTCCGGGCCTCAACGGCATTTACCATGCATATC
>JABDRA010000488.1 GCA_013041995.1 Anderseniella sp.
GGCCAGCGTCCGGCTGGTGTTGCGCCATCGCCTTCGGATTTGTTGTAGGAGATGCCGGCCGGTCCGATACTGCAGGCAAATGCAGTTTCTCCCATGGACAAGGAGGCGACATGACCGTTCGCGGCTATATGCATGATCGCGATATCCTGATCAAAAGTTCCCATGCGTGACCCCCGTTGCCCTTTGCAAAGCACACGCCATCAAACTAAAGTCATTTGCAATTGATATTTCCATCAGGACTACATGACAAATGAGTACCAAAAAGAAAATACTTATCGTCGATGACGACGATGCCCTGCGCGAAACCATTGCCGAACAGTTTTCCCTGCACGACGACTTTTCGGTGACTGCGGTAAATGGTGGACTGCCTGCCGTCAATCATCTGAAATCCGAACTGGTTGATCTGGTTATTCTGGATGTGAACATGCCGGATCTGGATGGGCGCGAAGCCTGCAAGATCATGCGCAAGAACGGATATCGCGGCCCGGTTATCATGCTGACTGCGGAAAGTTCCGATGCAGATACCATTCTGGGCCTGGACGCGGGCGCCAATGATTATGTGATCAAGCCGTTCAAATTTGCGGTGCTGCTGGCCCGCATCCGCTCGCAACTTCGCCAGCACGAGCAAAGCGAAGACGCGGTTTTCAAAATCGGGCCCTACACGTTCAAACCGAGCGCCAAACTTCTGATGCAGGATGACAACAAGAAAATCAGGCTGACCGAGAAAGAGACGTCTATCCTGAAGTTTCTGTATCGCGCCGGAGATCAGGTCATTGGCCGTGATGTGCTGTTGCACGAGGTTTGGGGATACAATGCGGGCGTGACGACACACACGCTGGAGACCCATATTTACCGGCTGCGCCAGAAGATCGAGGCAGACCCGTCCCATGCCCAATTACTGGTAACGGAAGCTGGCGGATACAAGCTCGTTCCATAGAGCAACATGGGTTCAGTTGAACCCATAAAGTTGCTCTAGCACTTTGAGAGCGATCAGTTTTATGGTTTTTGATTGATGCAATCAAAAACCATACTGATCTAGGGTAAGGATCTTAAGTACACGGATTGTGTCACGGGTTCATATTGAACCATTAAGTTGCTATACCACCTTGGAGGCGACCAGGTTTTTGCTCTTCGGTCTTAGCGACCGGAAAGCGGCCTGATCCAAGTGGGACCAATGACCGACAGGCTGTTTTATGGGCGTACGCTCCGCAGTTGATCTGTTGAAACAGCTGCCATTGTTTGCAGCTGTCGATGAAGCACATCTGCAAACCCTGGTGTTTTCATCAGATGAACTGATCGTTCCGCCGGGGCGCACGGTGTTTGAAGCGGGTGATCCGTCAACCAATGCGCTGATTATCAAACAGGGTGACGGTGTGGTCCTTGACCCGGAGACCGGTGGCGTGCTGGCACTGGCAGGACCCGGTGCCATGTTCGGTGAGCAATCCCTGATTGCCGGCCTTCCGCGCCAGGTGACCTTGAATGCCAAGACGGAAATTGAAGCCATTGTGATCGAGCAAGCGGTTTTCCTGAGGCTGTGTTCGGAGTTTCCGGAAGTCGGCATGCAGGTGCTTGACGTGCTCAATCGCCAGCTTGAAACATGTTCCAGAGAACTGAGTGAAGTCCAGTCGAAGTTCGAGGTTTCAGCGCTGGAAGATCTGCTTCGTGAAGAAGAATAGTTTCTGAGATGGGATATCAGGCGATGTCGACCAGAACCGGGACGTGATCGGACGGGCGTTCCCAGCCGCGTACATCCTTGAGTATCGCTGCATTGCTGCATTTTCCCGCAAGGCCTTCCGACACCCAGATATGATCCAGCCGGCGGCCACGGTCTGAGGCTTGCCAGTCGCGCGACCGGTAGCTCCACCATGAGTAAACCTTGCTTGGCTCCGGTATCTCGGCCCGGACCGGGTCATGCAGATTGCAGGTGCTTTGAATATCAAGCAGCCGCTCGGTTTCCTGAGGCGTGTGCGACACGATCTTCAACAACTGCTTGTGTGACCAGACATCGCTCTCAAGCGGGGCGACATTGAAATCACCCGTGAACACATGGTTGCCATTGCCGTTCGAAACATGCTGGGAGGTCCAGCGTTTCATTTCATCGAGGAACGCCAGCTTGTGACTGAATTTCGGATTTGTCTCGGGGTTAGGCTCATCCCCGCCGGCGGGAATATAGAGACTGTGAACAGTCAGATTGCTGTTTGCGAGGCGAATGGAGATATGCCGGCCATCGTTTTGTCCGCAGAACGAATGAATATCCATTTTATCGAAGGGAATGCGGGAGATGATGGCGACGCCATGATGGCCCGACAGGCCGTTTTCGGCGATGTGTTCATACCCAAGCGGTGCAAATTCTGATGCCGGAAACTGACCTGGCGGGCATTTGGTTTCCTGCAGGCAGACAATGTCTGGCTGGTGTTGCTCAAGCAGACGATTAACAAGCCCGGCGCGCAACCGTACCGAGTTGATATTCCAGGTAGCAATTCTCAAGACTGATCCGATCTAGTGAATTAACGATCAGACCCAGTCTTGCGCTCCTTGGCACGCTTGACCACAAAAAGTTTTGGATCCGGCTGGACTTCCTTGTCGACATTGGACAACTGAACCGTGGTGCGCTGGCCTTTGCCGTCAAGAATGATCCACTGAACCAGATCATTGGCTTCCAGGTCGAACACCATCGTGAGCTGGCCGGCAACAAGCTGATCTTTTTCTTCCATGGTGACGGCAACGAGATTGTCCTGGGATTCGACTTTCAGGATAATGGCCTGTTCTAACAGGTTGACCTCGCCGTCCAGTACAAGCTTGAGCGGTGTTGCTGACAGCGGGTACTGGTCGTCCTTGTTGCGCGTGGTGTTTTTTACCGTGACCCAGCGACCGTCCGAAACAACCAGAAGCGGGCTGGGGGGTGCATATTCAAACCGCATCTTGCCGGGTTTTGAAATATAGAACACACCGTTGGCAACCTGCCCGCGCGGGCTGGTCTGGGTGAACTCACCCTTCATGTTTACGATTTCGTTCAGGTAGGTGTTGAGAAGAGTGACCGCTGCGTTGTCATCTTCGGACAATTGCGCCGCAGCCTGTGCCACACCCGGATTGCCGGGTAAAAAGGTCACAGCCGGAACCAACAGGGCGAGACCCATGAAAAATGCAAGGCGTGCGGATTTCTTAGTCAACGGATATCCTCCAGGGGGTTCAGCAACGGTTTGCCGGGAATATTAATTGTTCATCTGCGTGTAACACGGCGACAATGGGGCGGGACAGATAAGATTAATGTGTTCTGACTGCAATCAGCCCATGTCCTCACCAACCAGTATTTCGCGCTTTCCAGCATGATTCGCAGCTGAAATCAGGCCTTCTTCCTCCATGCGTTCAATCAGGCTTGCCGCCTTGTTGTACCCGATGGACAATCTGCGCTGAATGTAGCTGGTGGAAACCTTCCTGTCACGCAGGACAACGGCAACCGCCTTGTCGTACTGCTCGTCACCTGAGCTGCCGCCTGGGGTGCCTGCGTCAAAACCACCGCCACTGCCGTCTTCACCGGTGTCTTCCGTGACAGCGTCTACATAATCCGGTGCCGCCTGGGTTTTCAGATAGGCAACAACCTGTTCCACTTCGTCATCGGACACAAACGGTGCATGCAGCCGTGAAATGCGGCCGCCACCGGCCATGAACAGATTGTCACCCTGGCCGAGCAATTGTTCGGCACCCTGTTCTCCCAAAATCGTACGGCTGTCGATCTTGGATGTCACCTGGAAGGAGATGCGGGTCGGGAAGTTGGCCTTGATGGTGCCGGTGATGACATCCACCGACGGGCGCTGCGTGGCCATGATCACATGAATGCCCGCAGCACGTGCCATTTGTGCCAGGCGCTGGACGGCGCCTTCGATGTCCTTGCCGGCAACCATCATGAGGTCCGCCATTTCGTCGATGATGACGACGATATAAGGCAATGGCGACAGGTCCATCTGCTCTTCTTCGTAGATCGGTGCACCGGTCTCCGGATCAAAACCGGTCTGGATCTGGCGGGTGAATACCTCGCCTTTTTTCTGGGCCTGCTCGGCACGGGCATTGTAGCCGTCAATATTACGTACACCCAGCTTGGACATTTTGCGGTAGCGCTCTTCCATCTCGCGGACGGCCCATTTCAGCGCCACAATCGCCTTGTGCGGGTCTGTCACAACCGGGGCGAGCAAATGCGGAATGCCTTCATATACCGACAGTTCAAGCATTTTCGGATCAATCATGATCAGCTTGCACTTGTCAGGCGGTAGCCTGAACAACAGTGACAATATCATGGTGTTGATGCCGACCGACTTGCCGGAGCCGGTTGTACCGGCGATCAGCAGATGCGGCATGCGGGCAAGATCGGCCAAGGTTGGTTGGCCACCGATGTCCTTGCCCAGAGCCATGGCGAGCTTCTGCTTGGTTTTTTCGAAATCACGCGAGGCCAGCAGTTCGCGAAGATAAACGGTTTCACGGTTCGAGTTTGGCATCTCGATGCCGATTGCATTGCGCCCCGGCACCACCGCAACACGCACCGAAATGGCGCACATCGACCGTGCGATATCGTCTGCCAGGCCGATGACACGGGATGACTTGATGCCGGGCGCCGGCTCAAGTTCATACAGGGTTACAACCGGACCCGGACGGACATTTATGATTTCACCACGAATACCGAAATCCTCAAGCACGCCTTCCAGCATGCGGGCGTTTTGTTCCAGCGCATCGGCTGACAGCTGATTGGTCTGGTTGGATGCGTCAGGCTCTGCCAGCAGGCTGAGTGGTGGCAGCTGGAACTCGCCATTGTTCGGCAACATGTCGGGTTGCATGTCCTTGGCAATCCTCGATCCCTGTTTGACCGGCTTTGCCGCCGCCTGGACCCGGTTGCCGGGTGTTGCCGGCGAGGCGATGCCGGACGGCCCAGCCGGGGTATCCAATGAAGGTTCGCGGGCAATGGCCGGCGTCTCTGCATTGTCAGTGCGGCTCAGCCGGGGCTCGATGCGGTTGTCGCTCAAAGGTGCCCGTTTCGCCAGAAAGGCAGGAATTGGTTTTGCGTCCGGTTCTGTATCAGCTGCCTGACCCTGGTCAGCCTGCTTGCGGTTTTTCAACCGGCTCAGCAGGCCGGTTTCGCGTTCCGGCTCGGGCTCGCGCCGCAGGTTCTCAGCCAGCCGGCGCCGCGGTCTGACCGGCTCGTCATCTTCGTCTGCCTGATAGCGGTCGCGCAGACTACCCACGGTATGGGCCAGGCGGGTGGATGCGCTGAGCGCCTTTGAGCCGATCATCACGGTTGGCTTCTTGAATGATTTGAGCGCGCGTGCGGCTTGTGACGGAGAGCTGCCAAGCGCCAGCAGGGCGGTCCATACGAAAGTGGTCAACGCGACGATGAATCCGGCAATGGTGGCAATCGAGTCAAACCCGAGTGCACTGGGCAGGGCGGTCAGCAACATGGCGCCGCTGTCCCCGATAATGCCGCCGAAGCCGGGACCGATCGGCCAGTTGTTCGAGAGCGGCAGGAAAGCCAGCACAACTGCTGATGACACAATGGCTGCAAGCCAGGACGGGGCGCGGGTCTTCCAATTACCGAGCCGATTGTGCGACATCAAGGTTATGGCCCAGAATGCCGGGATTCCGATGATCACCGAATTGGACAGTGCAAACCAGTTGATCAGCTTGTCGGAAACAATCGCACCGGGATAGCCGAGTGTATTGCGGACATGGGTTTCAACCGCATTGGACCAGGACGGATCGTTGGATGACCAGGTCGCCAATGCAACGGTGAGCGCGACCAGGCAGCCGAGCAGTACCAGGCCCTGCAGTTCCATCAATCGCCTGCGGACAAACAGTTTCAACCCCTGGGGGATGGTTGCTTGGGCAGGTTTTGCAGTGCGGCTTCGAGGCATTTTGGAACTTCCGGTCATGCGCAGGTCAACAGGCTGAAAAGAAGACTTCAGCCGCGATAAAATCGTGTCTCCTGTAATTGTGGTCCGGGCATGGTTAAGGTGTCGTTAAGTTTTGACCGGGTGCGGACAATGAAAAACCCCGGAAGCGGTGTCGCTTCCGGGGTGAATCCTGGACGCCGGTGAAAGCGTTGGAGGTGTTCAGCGGGGTTTAGATTGCAGACCCGCCGCGCGCGAACTCAGGATAAGCCTCAACACCAATTTCTCCCTTGTCGAGGCCTTCGAGCTCTTCTTCAGGGCTGACCCTGATGCCGATGGTGGCCTTGAGGATGAGCCAGACGATGGCGCTTGAAACCGACACGAAGATGCCGACTGAAATGACCCCGACCGCCTGTGCATAGAAGGTGGCATCACCGTTGGTCAACGGCACGACCATGGTGCCCCAGATACCGGCCAGCAAGTGAACCGGAATGGCACCAACCACGTCGTCGATCTTCAGCTTGTCGAGCATCGGCACGGCAAACACCACGATGACACCGCCTATTCCACCAATCATGATGGCCATGACCGGCGATGGTGTCAGCGGTTCAGCGGTGATCGACACAAGGCCCGCCAGTGCACCATTGAGCGCCATGGTGACGTCCATCTTCTTGTACACGATCTGGGTCAGGATAATTGCCACCACGACACCGGCTGCTGCGGCCAGGTTGGTGTTCACGAAGATGCGTGACACCGAAGAGGCGTCCGATATGGTGCCCATCGCAAGTTGCGAGCCGCCATTGAAGCCGAACCAGCCGAACCACAAGATGAACGTACCCAGTGTGGCCAGCGGGATGCTCGAGCCAGGTATCGGGTTGATACGGCCGTTTTCGCCGTACTTGCCGGCCCGGGCGCCGAGAATGATGGCACCCATGAGTGCTGCCCAGCCGCCTGTTGAATGCACCAGCGTCGATCCGGCAAAATCAGAAAAACCAATGCCGTCGAGCCAGCCGGCACCCCATTCCCAACTGCCCTGGATCGGATAGATGATACCGGTCAGGATGGCGGTGAAAATGATGAACGGCCAGAACCTGATACGTTCGGCAATGGTGCCGGACACGATGGACGCAGTGGCAGCGCAGAACACCATCTGGAAGAACCAGTCTGAGCCTGCCGCATAATCACCGGCATCCGCATCGGTTGCCGGGATGACTTTCGGCGTCGGCGTTCCCATCCAGCCGGTCCCGGCGGTAACCCCGTCATACATCAGGTTGTACCCCACAACCCAGAACATCAGGCCTGCAACCGAGTATAGGGCGATGTTCTTCAGGCATTGCATGGATACGTTTTTCGAACGTACCAGACCGGCCTCCAGCATGGCGAAACCGGCTGCCATGAACATGACCAGGAAACCGCCGATGAGAAACAGCAGCGATGACAGGATGTACTTTGTATCTGCGGTGGCCTCTGTACTGGCCTGCGCAAATGCGGCATCGCTTCCTGCGACGGCACCGATTGCCAGCACTCCTGCAAGCGTGAATTTTTGATAAAGGTTCATATCTGTTGCCCTCACAGTGCTTCGTCGCCGGACTCGCCGGTACGGATCCGCACGGCACTGTCCAGGTTCAGAACGAATATCTTTCCGTCACCGATCTGGCCGGTACGGCCTGATTCGGTGATGGTTTCCACAGCCTTGGCTGCAAGCTTGTCTTCAAGTGCAAGTTCGATCTTGATCTTTGGCAGGTAAGACACTTCATACTCGGCACCACGATAGATTTCCGTGTGACCTTTCTGGCGCCCATGCCCCTTAACCTCACTCACGGTCATGCCCTCAACACCAATGGCGGACAGTGCGGTACGCACTTCCTCCAGCCGATGAGGCTTGATGATCGAGATGATGTATTTCATTTGCATCTCCCATGTTACCCATCGCTGTCAGCCTCGAACTGACAGCGTCAATGGAGATGCATTTCAAGCAGCGTGCCAAACCGCCTATTTTCTGTAACATATTGAATTAATGAATTAAAATTTGGATTGTCAGAATTCCGATTGAAATATTTTGCCTAAAAATTATACAATACTGCTTGAATGCCTAATTATTAGTCGATACTGGTTTTGATGTAACCCTGTTGTATGACGCTGGCTGTCAGTGTCCCCGTCCGGTTGAAAATATTGACCCTGCCCAACCCCATGCCGGCCTCATTGCCCATCGCCTCGTGGCTCATCAGCAGCCAGTCGGAAAAGTCTGGTTGATTGTGCATCCACAGGGAATGATCAAGGCTTGCCATGGTGATATCCGCGTCGAAAAAATTGCGCCCGTGGGGATGAAGACTGCCGTTCAATACCGTCATGTCGGACAGATAACCCAGCAGTATCCATGACAGGTCGCCGGATGGTTGCTGTGTGGTTCGAAGCCTTGCCCAGGTCAGGCCGGATTCCGGACGGTCAGGCTCTGGATGAACAAAAAGCTCATGATCAACCGGGCGCAGTTCGAAAACCTTATCGCGAGCCAGGTAGGTTTGCGCTCCGGCTGGCAGAACTGATGCGTAAAGCTCGGCAATCTCGGCTTCGTCAGGCAGGCCTTCCGGTGGATTTGCATCCGGCATCGCCGGATGATGCACCAGGCCGGAGCTGGATTTTCGGAACGAGGCCTGCAGGCAGAACATCGGTTTGCCGCCCTGGATAAGGGTGACCCGGCGATTGGCGATGGAGCGGCCATCCAGCAGTCGCTCTACGTGCAGTTCTATCGGTTCATCGATGATACCCGGTCTCAGGAAATAGCCATGCAACGAATGCGGGCTGCGCTGCGGATCATCCATGGTCATCTGCGCGGCTCTCAAGCCGTGAGACAACAACAGCCCGCCGTAGATTCGCCGCCAGCCAAATTGCGGGCTGCGGCTAAGGAACCGGTTGTCATCGAGGCGTTCAAGATTGAAACTGGCGACCACTTCGTCGTATTCGGACATTCAACATTCTTTCTGCAAAGCCGGAGTACCAGAGGAACCGGCTATAAAGGCATCCTGTGAATTCACAACAGCCATATGACGTTATCATTATCGGCGGAGGTCTTGCCGGCCTGACCTGTGGTCTTGCCCTGTCAGGGGATTATTTGTCCATACCCCTGAAAACCCTGATTGTAGATGCCGGCCCTGAACTGCGGTCCAGGAGTGTAAGCGCTGACCCTCGCGGGTCAGCCATAACCAAGAGCTCGCGCACCATGCTGCAGACACTTGGTGTCTGGGAGGCCGTTGCAGATCAGGCGCAGGCATTTGAAAACATCATTGTGACCGACGGCAGGAACGCCGCTGACACAAGGCCGGCATTGTTGAGTTTTCTGGAGGCCGGCGAAACGGGTGCTGCATCGGCCTGGATGGTTGAAAACGCCACATTGCTGCGCGCCCTGATTGCAAAGGTTCAACAAACCGATCAGATAACCTTCATCGGCAATACGGCGGTTGAGACCTTTGACTTCAACGCATCACCTGCACGTGTCACGACGACAGACGGACGTGCATTTTCTGCGCCGCTCATTGTGGCTGCGGACGGGCGAAATTCAAAAGCCCGCCACGTGGCAGGTATCGATACGGTGCGATGGGACTATGACCAGTCCGGTATCGCCATGACAGTGGAACACGAACTTCCGCATCACGGCCGCGCGGAAGAACACTTTCGAAAAGCCGGTCCGTTCGCAATCCTGCCATTGACCGGCAACAGGTCTTCAATTGTGTGGACCGAACAGACCAAAGACGCAGAGCAACTGATGCAGTTGCCGGAGCATGAATTTCTGGACCAGTTCAAATCGAGGTTCGGCACTCATCTGGGAGAGGTGAAGCTGGCGACAGGATATGCAGCATGGCCGCTGTCCGTGCAGATTGCCAAAACCTTCATCGGGCAGAGACTGGCGCTGATCGGAGACGCTGCCCATGTCATTCATCCCATAGCGGGTTTGGGCTTCAACCTGGGACTACGCGATATTGCCGCTCTGAGCGACTGTCTTGGCGACCACGTCCGGCGGGGCCTGGATCCGGGCGGCCAAAGCTGCCTGAAGGCCTATGAAGCCTGGCGCCGGGCAGACACGATCATGGTGGCGGCAGCCTGTGACGGCTTGAACCGGCTGTTCTCCAACGCCGCATTGCCGGTTGCAACCCTGAGGCAGGCGGGATTGAAACTCGTCGACCGGTTGCCGCCGTTGAAGGCATTCTTCATGGATCAGGCCGCTGGAATGGCCGGCAGGCAGCCGCGCCTGTTGCGCGGTGAACCGGACTAATTGCGAGACTTGCCTTCGGCCTCCAGCCGCGCCAGGTATGCAGGCCAGATCACGTCGCGCTCACGCCCGAGTTTCAACAGGTAGTCCCAACTGAATATGCCGGTTGAATGCATATCGTCGAAGGTCAGCCGGATAGCATAATTTCCCACCGGATCGATCTTGATGATTGCTACACCGGCCTTGCCGCCAACACAGGTCTTCTGGTCCGCGCTATGGCCCTGTACTTCCGCACTGGGGCTTTCAACACGCAGATACTCCGCTGACAGCTGGTGCTTTTCATTACCATCAAACGTGACATCCAGTGAACGCCCGGCATCGGTCAGACGAATTTCCTCCACCCAGACCGGGGCACTGTTGCTGCCTGTCTCAGTCATCGAGAACCCGCGCCTCTTCAACCAGCATGATCGGAATGCCGTCGCGGATCGGATAGGCCAGGCGGGCGCGCTCTGAAACAAGCTCCTGGGTCTCGACGTCGTACTTCAGTGTTGCGTGGGTCAGGGGGCACACAAGCATCTCAAGCAATTGTGTGCTGGCACGTCGATAGGTCTGACGGCTGCTGTCAGCTTCGGCCTTGCCCGGGATGCCGGCTTTGTCGTTCATTGCACGACACGCTCACCGCCATCGGGACCGGTTGACATGTCGGCCAGGGCCATGAGTGTCCTGGTGCGTTGTTTGAGGTTCGGCGCTTCCAGCAGCGCCTGTTTCTCGCCGGCGGTGAAAGAGCCGATCATGGACAGCGTATTGATCAGCGTGGACGTGGAAACTTCGCGAATCTCGTCCCAGTCAGCCTGCATGGATCGTGCATCCAGAAACCGCCTGAGGCTCGCCAGCAGACGTTCGCGATCCTCGCCGATGGTTTCATTTTCGTCGGTGAGGTCCACCAGGAACTCATCATAGTCTGGACGAACAACGCGGAACGGGCTTTGTGAATTTACTTCTTCGGAAATTTTGAAGCGGCAAATACCTGTCAGTATGATTTGCACCTGATTGTTTTCAACTTCCAGGAACGACGTAATCCTGCCGGCACATCCGACCTCATACAATTCGGTTCCCGGAACGCCGCCTGCCGGATCCAGCTCGCGTTCCGTTTCCATATTGCGGGGCTGGATCATGCCAATGAGACGGTTTCCGGAAAGAGCGGTTGAGACCATGTCCAGATATCTCGGCTCGAAGATGTTCAGGGGCAGATCACCGCCGGGCAGTAACAATGCGCCCGGCAGTGGGAATATCGGCAGCGTTTTCGGCAGATCTGCGGCTGACTGATAGCGCTCATCGTTGGATTTCAAAACCATCACCCTTTGAAACAGACTAGGCAAACAATATCGAGGACAATCGCCTACGGCCCGAAAGTGTCAATTCGTGGGTCGGACCCCAGGCTTCGAAAAACAACAACAGCTGTTTTCGCGCAGCATCGTCATTCCACGCCCGGTCTTTTTCGATCAGCCACATCAGATTATCCAGTGCGGTTTCCTCCTGACCTGCTGCGTTCAAGGCAACCGACAGGTCGAGACGGGACTGGAAGTCGGCCTCATTGGCAGCCACAGCCTCGCTCAACCGGGCAATTTCTCCGTCATCAACCGGTGTTTCTGCTACGGTCAGTGCGGCAAGCGCGCCAGACACATGAGGGTCGTCCACCAGAGCCGGCGGGATGACGGAAAGCAGTTCGCGTGCGCCGTCGAGATTATCAACCGCAATGTAGGCCTTTGCCATGCCCGCAATGGCCCGGCCGTTTTCCGGTTCGAGCTGCAGGATTTGCTCAAATATCGCGATGGCCTCGTCAGCAGCCTCTGATTCCAGCGCGGCCTCTGCGGCTGTCAGCATTTGCTCGACCTGTTCGGCCTGTCCGCCATGGCTGGAGATGATCTTGTCGATGAAGGCCCTGAGTTCCGATTCCGGCAGGGCACCCATGAAACCGTCAACGGGCTGCCCGTCGGCAAAGGCAAACACAGCCGGGATCGACTGGATGCGCATTTGCTGTGCCAGTTGCTGATTGGCGTCGATGTCGACCTTGACCAGGTTTATCTTGCCGCCGGCCTCGGTGACGATCTTTTCAAGCAGGGGACCGAGCTGTTTGCACGGGCCGCACCAGGGCGCCCAGAAATCAACAAGCACGGGAACCGACTTTGATGTCTCGATGACATCGCTCATGAAGTTCGCGGTATCGGAGTCCTTGATGATTGCCGCTAACGGGGCCGATGACGGGGCCGGGCTGTTTTCCGGTGCAGGTGAATTGCCGCCGGCATTGAACGACGTTCCCATCGAGAATGTTTGGTTTGTCATTTGGGCCTTCCTGAGTGCAGCGAGAGAGGTGATGTCGTTAACATGGTCCCGCGGCGGGCATTTTGCAAATCAGCCAGACAGGTTAACGCTGCCGGATGATGTTCTTGTTTAGTCATACAGCTCGATTATCTGCGGTTCATGGCCACAAGAGGAAATGAACTTCAGAAGATCATCCGGTGTCAGCGTAACCGTGGCCGTATTGACGAGCGGATGGTAGCTGACCACGTCATGTTGCATCATCTTCGCGTCAAGCACGACATTGACCCGATGCGCGGTATCGTTGATGAGCGCAAACGGGGTGACGGAGCCCGGCTCAACACCCAGCACCTCACCCAACAGGTCCGCCTTGCCGAACGAAATCCTGGCAGCACCGATCAGTGCCGGCAGCGCCTTGAGGTCGATCACCGCGTCCTCAAGGCAGACCACAAGCCAAAGCGCGCCTTTCTTGTCCTTCAGGAACAGGTTCTTGCAGTGCCCGCCGGGGATTTCACCGCGCAGCGCGCGCGCCTGTTCAACGGTAAAGACCGCTTCGTGCTCGGTTGTGCCGGCGTTGATGCCGAGGTCGGCGAGGCGCTGAAAGAGCTGGTCGGGCGTGGTGGACATGATGGCTCCGGAAACAGGTCGTCGATAAGAATCTATTTTGTCTGTGATGTGCTATTGCATTTAGTTCCCGCTTGCGCAATATAGCGGCGCTTGAGACGGCCTTGTTTGCCGTGCAGGCCCCATGGATGCGGGCGTAGCTCAGGGGTAGAGCACAACCTTGCCAAGGTTGGGGTCGTGAGTTCGAATCTCATCGCCCGCTCCAACAATCGCACAGCGATTAAACAGATACCGCCGGACTTCGGCGCATTTCCTGGAAATACTCGGGCGACACAAGGCAAAAGGTCTTAAAGATCTTTGCCGCCGTGTTGCTATTGCAGTTCCTTGGTGCGCAGGAAGCGGATGTCTTCGTAGGTCTTTGCCGCGTAGTCCAGTTCCCATGAACCCTTGGCAAGAAATACGTAGCTGCCATCGCGGTCTGTCGCCATGGCCAGCCGGTTGCGTTCGCGGAAGGTTGTCAGGGCGGCAGGATCTTCAGCCGTGACCCAGCGCGCCATCTCATAGGGTGAAGCTTCAAACTCAAGATCCACGCCATATTCCTGTTTGGCGCGTGAGGCCATCACGTCGAGCTGCAGCACGCCGACAACACCGACAATCCATTGTGATCCAACCTCGGGCTGGAACACCTGGATCAGGCCTTCTTCGGCCAGGTCTTCCAGCGCGGCGCGCATCTGTTTGACCCTGGTCATGTCGCCCAGGCGGACACGGCGAAGCGCTTCCGGCGCAAAGGCGGGCAGGCCGGTGAACCTTAAGGTTTCGCCTTCGGTAAACGTGTCGCCGACCCGTACCGTGCCGTGGTTGGGTATGCCGATGACGTCGCCGGCGCGGGCGTCTTCGGCGATCTCGCGATCCTGCGCCAGGAAGAAGATCGGGCTGTGCACCAGGATGTCCTTGCCGGTGCGCACCTGTTTCAGTTTCATGCCGCGCTTGAAGTGACCGGAACACACCCGCATGAAGGCCACGCGGTCGCGGTGGTTCTTGTCCATGTTGGCCTGCACCTTGAAGATGAACCCGGTGACATTGTCTTCATCCGGCTTGACCTCGCGCGGCTCTGCCGGGCTGGGCCTCGGCGACGGGGCATGCCCGATAATAAAATCAAGCAATGGCTGCACCGAAAACTCGTTCAGTGCGCTACCAAATATGACTGGTGTCAGGTGACCTTCCAGGAACGAGGCCTGATCAAATGGCGCATAGCCCGCCTGCGCCAGTTCAATTGCTTCCGAGGACGTCGCCACGACGTGGTCCGGTACCCCGGCAACTTCGCCGAGATTCTCAGGCGAGGGAACAGCAAGTGTCTCATCGACATGACCGCCGCGCCGTGATGCGCGCGCGAACGATCCGTCACGCAGATCATAGCAGCCGTAAAAATCCGATCCCATGCCGATGGGCCAGATCATCGGTGACACGTCCAGCGCCAGCATTTCCTGGATTTCATCGAGCAGCTCGAAACCGTCACGGCCTTCGCGGTCCACCTTGTTGATGAAGGTGATGATGGGGATGTCGCGCAGCCTGCACACCTCGAACAGCTTGCGGGTCTGGCTTTCGATGCCCTTGGCGGCGTCGATGACCATGATGGCGGAATCAACTGCGGTAAGCGTGCGATAGGTATCTTCGGAAAAGTCCTCATGGCCCGGCGTGTCGAGCAGATTACAGGTATGCCCGTCATACTCGAAGGTCATGACGGAGCTGGTGACCGAAATGCCGCGATCCTGTTCGATCTTCATCCAGTCGGACCGGGCGCGGCGCTGATTACCACGGGTTCGCACCGCACCGGCCAGGCGAATGGCGCCGCCGGCAAGCAGCAGTTTTTCCGTCAGCGTGGTCTTGCCGGCGTCGGGATGGGAAATGATTGCGAACGTGCGCCGTGAAGCGTGATCGGAAGCCATGTGAGATACTTGTCTTGAGCGGACTGGTTACGACAACCAGGTCCCTTGGATGAATGCATGGGTTGCTGGTTTGTTATTCCGGAACCGTCAGCGGGCCTGCGCGTGATACTCATCATTGGGCCGCATGTCCACCGCAGATGCCATCCGGTTCGACATGTTGAAGAACGCAACGACGCTTGAGATGTCCCAGATATCGCGGTCACAAAAGCCTGCAGCCCGTAACGCCTGGCGATCATTCTCCACCATGGCATGAGGTGTGCGGGTGAGTTTGTCGGCGAATTCCAGCATGGCGGTCTGGCGTGCATCGAGGTCGGCGGCCCGAAAATTCATTACCATTTGCTCGCCGAAGCCCGGGTCACCGGAAAGTTGCCGGACAGCAGCGC
>JABDRA010000489.1 GCA_013041995.1 Anderseniella sp.
GTATGATCCGGTCATTTCGTTGGACGGCCGCGCTTCCGTGTTTGGTGTCGATTGAAGCCATGTCGGTGCGTGTTGAAAAATCCGGTGCGGTCTGGACGGTCGTTCATTCGAGGCCACAGGCACGCAATGCCATGGATCCCGAAAGCGCAGATGCCCTTCAGGACGCCTTCCTTGAATTTGACCGGGACGACACTGCTGCCGTTGCCGTATTCTGGGGCGAGGGCGGGGCATTTTGCGCGGGCTGGGATCTGAAATATGCAGCCGACCTGGAAAGCGATGACCCGCTGGCCGAATTGAATTTCGCTGATACACCGGAAAAAGATCCTCGTGGCCCCATGGGGCCATCGCGTCTCCAACTCGACAAACCGGTGATTGCCGCAATTGCCGGGCCTGCCGTTGCCGGTGGCATGGAACTGGCCATGTGGGCCGACATGCGGGTGATGGAGCAATCCGCGTACATGGGGGTCTACTGCCGGCGCTGGGGCATACCGCTCATTGATGGCGGAACGGTGCGGCTGACGCGGCTGGTAGGTGAGGGGCGTGCCATGGACATCGTGCTGACCGGCCGAAAGGTGACAGCGCAGGAGTGTGAGCGTATCGGGCTATGTGAATATGTGGTGGACGATGGCTGTGCACGCGACAAGGCTGAACAACTTGCCCATGACATTGCGCGGTTCCCGCAGAGTTGCGTGCGTGCCGACCGGCGCTCGGTTATTGCCCAGCATGGTCTCGGTGTGCGTGACGCGCTCATTCGCGAATGGCACAACGGGCGCCCCGAATTGGCTGCCGGTGGTTTGCAGGGGGCTGGGCGTTTCAGCGCCGGCAAGGGGCGTCATGGCGACTTTGGCAAGATCAGGTAGATGCGCATTTTATTCTGCTGCTTGCCTGCAATGACCGGCAAAGATAGATATCGGCGATGACACATTCATTTTTCACCCCGCAACTTCGCGGTGCGTTGGCGATCGCGGTTGGTGCCGGTCTGTGGGGGCTGTTCTGGATTCCGCTGCGCTACCTGTCTGATGCCGGATTCGGTGCGTTCTGGTCGGCTGCCCTGGTTCTGGGCGCTGGATTGCCGATTGCTCTGCTGGCGGCATCAAAATGGGGCAAATGGCGCGCGGACCATGCCCGCTGGGTAGTGCTTGTCGGCACCGGGATTGGTATTTCCGAGGTCTGCTACTTCTATGCTGTCGTGTCCACCGATGTCATCAGGGCGATCTTCCTGTTTTACATGCTGCCGATCTGGGCCACCCTGATTGACCGGGTGGTGTTTGGCATCCGGCTCAATCCATGGCGGGCGTTTGCAATTCTGCTGGCCTTTGCCGGTTTGTGGCTGTTGCTGGGCGGCGATGGCGGGTTGCCGGTGCCGCGCAATGCCGGTGACTGGGCAGGCTTGGTGGCGGGTTTCTTCTGGGGGTCGACGCTGTCTTTGGTGCGCGGCCGTGCTGAGGTTGATCCGCACTGGAATGTTGCATCAGCAATCTTCTTCGGCGCCGTGTTTTCGGCGCTGGCAGCCGTGCTGATCGGCAGTGTAGAGTTTTCAGAAGGCGCGCTTACGCCTGTGCTGGCAATGGCTGTGGTGGCGTTTGGTGTTGTTGCCTTGTGGCCATCCATGATCGGCCAATTGTGGGGTGCGCGACTGGTACCTGCAACCAGGGCTGCATTGCTGACCATGACCGAAATCGTCGTTGCAACGATCAGCGCCTGGGCGTTGATCGGAACCTCGATGACAACCCTGTCGGTTATCGGCGGGATGATCATCGTCGCCGCCGTACTGATTGATATTTATGGCAATACGGAAAACACCGCTTAGTTCAGCCTCAATCCGGCCAGGGTTGCCCGCACCAGCAGGGCGACCTGGGCTTCCAGTTTGCGTTGCGGCACGGCGAAGAAAAATCCCTGCAGACCAAGGGAAACCACACCATGCACGGCGGAAAACAATAACCCTGCCAGTTGCCAGCTTTCCTCGTCAGAGATGGCGGGCTGCAACTGCCGCAGGGACTTCACGATATGGCCGACCAGATGCACATGCTCGTCCATGTGCCAGTCGGGAATCTGGCGGCTGATGCGTTCGCCGTGTTCGAACAGGGCAGACCAGGCATTTGTGTGTTCAATGGCAAACCGGCAATAGGCGACAGCCAGTTCGTTCAGACAGTCTTCCGGTTCCAGCCCGCATGAGCCGCCGGGTACAAAGCTGCTGATCTTCTGGTCGAGCTTGGCAAGGGTTCTTGAGTTGACCGCGATTATCAGGCCGTCAATATCTTCAAACACATTGTAGATGGCGCCGACTGAGCAGCCGACTGTTGATGCAACGGCGCGCGCTGTCAGCGCATTCAGACCCTGCTTGTCCAGAATTGTTTCACCGGCATCGATCAGCTCAAGGCGTAATTTGTGTCTGCGTTCAGTGGTCTTGGTACTGGTAACCATTTTTCCTCATTTGTGAACATCGTTCAAATTATTCTTGAACATCGTTCATAAGCAGGTTATAACATGTTCATGAACACTGTTCATAAATTGATTTGCAGAATGATGCAAGCCTGTTTGATGCCGTTTGAAAGGAAACCACACAATGCTGATCCGGCGCCCCAATCATCTCAATGAAATATGGTCCCTGTCTGGAATCGTACATGGCGGAAGTTTGTCCGCTCTTGTTGTTGCAAGCCTCATCATCATGGGGCTGTTGTCTGCGCCGGTTCGTGCTGAAAACCCGAACGTCGCCTTGTCCACACTAGGGGGGACACAATTGTGGGCAGACGAACACATGCGCGGCGGCTGGCGTATTCAGCGCCATGTCTGGTCCGGCCACCATCGGCTGCTGGATGAGCAAAATGTCCGCCACGCCTGGGGCAGCTATGCGGGCTGCCTCGGCCAACTGACGAAACGCAAGGTTGCAGCACCCCAAAACCGGCATCTCGTGCTGCTTGTGCATGGCATCGGGCGCGGGCCCGCAACTTTTGGGAACTTGCCGGACAAATTGCGCAAGGCCGGGCTTGAAGCTCGTGCAATCAGTTATCCCAGCACAAGAGGGTCAATCGAGGACCACGCAGCACAACTGGAAAGGCTGCTGCAGCGGTTGGATGGTGTGGATGAAGTTTCGTTCGTAACTCATTCAATGGGAGGCATTATTGTGCGTCAACTATTGGCTGGAGACGGGGCGTGGAAATCCAGGATTGTGCCTGGGCGACTGGTCATGATTGCGCCTCCAAATCAGGGCTCGATGATCGCGCAGACACTGCAACCGGCATGGCCTTACAAACTGGTCTACGGCGCTGCCGGCCAGCAGTTGGCGCCGGCAAAAGTCGCGAACCTTCCTGCGCCGGATATCCCCTTTGGCATCATTGCCGGTGGCCTGGGAAATTCCAAAGGCTATAACCCGCTTATTCCGGGAGACGACGATGGCACGGTGGCGGTTGATGAAACCCGCCTTGAAGGCGCTAAGGATTTCATGGTTTTACCCGGTCTTCATGGATTTGTCGCAAGGTCGCCGGAGATTGAGCTGCCGGTTCTGAATTTTCTCAAGTCAGGCCGTTTCGCAAACGTAAGGAGACATCCCAATGGATAATTCGCAGTTTGCATTGCTGAGGTCGAAACGCTTTCTGCCCTTGTTTGTGACCCAGGCGCTGGGTGCACTGAACGACAATGTGTACAAGAACGCACTGGCCATCTTGTTGGTTTACCGCATCGCGGCCGAGGCCGGCCTGAATGCGGCCGTGATGGCAACGGCTGCCGGTGGTATTTTCATCCTGCCGTTCTTCCTGTTTTCTGCCGCCGCCGGCCAGATTGCCGACAAGTTCGACAAGGCAGGACTGATCCGGAAGATCAAGCTGGCTGAAATCGTCATCATGGTTCTGGGAGCGGCTGCGCTGTTCTCTGGCGATGTATGGTTTTTGTTCGGCGTGCTGTTTCTCATGGGCACCCAATCGGCATTCTTCGGCCCGCTGAAATATTCAATTCTGCCGGTGCACCTTAAGGAAAGCCAGCTGATCGGCGCCAACTCGCTGATCGAGGCCGGCACGTTCCTCGCCATTCTTGCCGGCACAATTGCCGGTGGCCTGCTGGTTTTGACAGGCTATGGCATTGCCGTTGTCTCCGGGCTGGTCCTGATGCTGGCCGGTCTTGGCTATGCGGCAAGCCGCTTCATACCGGATGCGCCTGCGGCAGCCCCTGATCTGAAAATCAGCTGGAATGTCGTTGCCGAAAGCTGGCGCATGGTGTCGAAGGCGGCATCGGTGAGGTTTTCACGCCTGACCATACTGGGTATCTCCTGGTTCTGGCTGGTGGGTGCAACCTTGCTGTCGCTGTTCCCGGCGATTTCCAGCGACCTGCTGAAGGGTGACGAAACCGTTGTCACGCTGTTTCTGGTGCTGTTTACGGTCGGCATCGCCATCGGATCCATGTTGTGCAACCGGCTGCTGAAAGGGCAGGTGACGGCAATCCACGCGCCGTTCGGGGCCCTTGGCATCACCATTTTTATCGCTGATTTCTCGTTCGCGTTGATGAACTACCAGCCGATGGCAAACGGGGAACTGGTTGGCGGGCTGACCTTCCTGTCTGACTGGACCAATCTGCGCATGATGCTGGACCTGATCGGCGTGGCGTTGTGCGGTGGTATTTTCATCGTGCCGCTATATGCCATTCTGCAGGCAAGGTCTGACGATGAGGATCGCTCACGCACCATCGCCGCCAACAATATCGTCAACGCGTTTTTCATGACCGCAGGCGCCGGAGTAGTAGCCGCACTGATCGGGGCAGGGGTTGGGATTCCAACAGTCCTGCTCGGCATCGCCGCAATCAACTTCATTGTCGCGATCTATGTATGTGTGCTGTTGCCGGACCAGTTGATCAAGACGGCGCTGATCGGCATTCTCAAGCTGTTTTACCGGGTTGAGGTCAAAGGCCTGGAGAATTACGAAAAAGCCGGCAACCGGGCCGTCATAGTGGTGAACCACGTATCGTTCCTGGACCCTGTCCTGCTGGCTGCGTTCCTGCCGGTAAAACCTCTGTTTGCGGTCAACACACACATCGCGAGTGCCTGGTGGGTGAAGCCCTTCCTCAGGCTGGTCGATGCCTTCCCGATGGACCCGACCAATCCGATGGCCGCCAAGGCGCTGGTGCGTGAAGTCAAGCAGGACAAGCATTGCGTCATATTTCCCGAGGGACGGATCACGGTCACCGGCGCCCTGATGAAGGTGTTTGAAGGCCCGGCGATGATTGCAGATCAGGCTGATGCCGATCTGGTGCCGGTGCGTATTGATGGCGCCCAGTACACATTCTTCTCCAGGCTGAAAGGCACTCTGCGGGCCCGCTGGTTCCCCAAGATCACGCTGACCATCATGCCGCCGCGCAAGCTGGGTGTACCGGAAGGCCTGGTCGGCAAGAGCCGCCGCCGTCATGCCGGCCAGCAGCTTTACGATGTCATGAGTGACATGATCTTTGAAACCTGCAACCGCCGCCGGTCTTTGTATGACGCCTTGCTCGACGCAAAGGTCGTGCATGGCGGCAAGCATGCAATACTCGAAGACATCGAGCGCAACGCGCTTGGATACGGCAAACTTGTCCTGGGCGCCCGGATCATGGGCCGCAAACTGGCGCGCTATTGCAGCCGCGGCGAGCGTGTCGGGCTGATGGTACCCAACTCTGTCGGGACTGTCGTGACCTTCTTTGCCCTGCAGTCTTACGGCCGTGTGCCGGCCATGCTGAACTTCTCTACCGGTCTGGCAAACATGCAGTCGGCCATTGCAGCAGCCGATATCAAGACTGTCATCACATCGCGGAAGTTCATCGAAGTTGCCAAGATGGAAGACACGGTAGCTGCCTTCGAGAAAACCGTGAAGGTGGTCTACCTGGAAGATATCAAGGCTTCCATCCGCGGTTGGGACAAGGGGCTGGCACTGGTCACGGCGCCGTTTGCCGGGATCGCGCATTCCAGGCTCGCGATCTCGCCGGATGATCCGGCTGTTGTCCTGTTTACCTCCGGTTCCGAAGGCACGCCCAAGGGTGTTGTTCTGAGCCACTCCAACCTGTTGGCAAACTGCTACCAGCTTGGAGCCCGGGTGGACTTCAACCCGCGCGATATCGTGTTCAATGCACTGCCGGTGTTTCATTCGTTCGGGTTGACCGGCGGCACCCTGCTGCCGGTGCTCGCCGGCGTTAAAACGTTCCTGTACCCGTCGCCACTGCATTACCGCATCGTGCCGGCGCTGGTTTACGACACCAATTCCACCATCATGTTTGGTACCGATACGTTCCTGGCCGGTTATGCGCGGTCGTCTGATGCATACGACTTTTATTCTGTGCGCTATGCATTTGCCGGTGCTGAAAAAGTCAAGGACGATACCCGCAAGGTGTGGAGCGAAAAATTCGGCATCCGCATTTTTGAAGGCTATGGTGCCACCGAAACATCGCCCGGAATTTCAACCAACACGGCGCAACATTTCAAGCCAGGGTCTGTGGGCCGCTTCCTGCCGGGCATTTCACATGAGCTGCAGCCGGTTCCCGGTATCGATGAGGGCGGTCGGCTTATCGTCAAGGGTCCCAATGTCATGCTGGGTTATCTGCGCGCTGAAAACCCCGGCGTCCTGGAAAAGACGGATGGCCAGACCTACGACACCGGCGACATAGTTGATGTCGATGAACACGGCTTCATCACCATCCTGGGCCGGGCCAAGCGGTTTGCCAAGATCGCCGGCGAGATGGTCAGCCTGACGGCTGTGGAGGCCCAGGCCAGCACCTTGTGGCCGGACAACATGCATGCGGTGATCTCGATACCGGATGCCCGCAAGGGCGAACAGCTTGTACTGGTGACAGACAACGCCAAGGCAAAGCGCGACGCGCTGCAGAGCCACTGCAAGAAGCAGGGACTGGGTGAACTGATGGTGCCGAAAACCATCATGAACGTGAAGTCGGTTCCCGTGTTGGGGACGGGCAAGACCGATTATGTCGGTGTAGGTGCACTCGTTTCGGCTGGCGGATGATCTGCTCTTGCAGCATTTTATGCTGTCAAACTGGTCAGCTTGATATATCAGGCTGACCGGACCGGCATATTCGAGGTTTGCGCGCTATAATATTCTGCAAGATAGGTTGACACAGACCGATGGCGGAGACGATCGGTGAAACTTTGACATCAAGGACCCGGCAATGAAACTTACCGACTTCAAGGCACTGACATTTGATTGCTATGGAACGCTGATCGACTGGGAAACCGGTATGGTCGACGGGCTGAAGCCTTTGACCTCACGGCTTGATCGTGAACTGACGCGCGATGATATTCTTCAGGCCCACGCCCGCCATGAATCATCACAACAGTCCTGGACACCGGCAATGCGGTATTGCGAGTTGCTGCCCATTGTCTACAAGCGGCTGGCCGAAGAATGGGGGGTGTCTGCATCTCCTGAAGAGTGTGCAGCCTATGGCCAGTCGGTAAAGAGCTGGCCTGCCTTTTCCGATAGCGTCGGCGCCCTGAAGTATCTCAAAAGGCATTTCAAGCTGGTCATCCTGTCGAACGTCGACAATGAGAGCTTTGCCGGCAGCAATGCGCGTCTGGATATTGAGTTTGATGCAATCTACACCGCTGAGGACGTCGGTTCCTACAAACCGTCTGACCGGAATTTTGAATACATGCTGGACAAGTTGAAAACGCTTGGCGTTGAAAAGGCAGAAATTCTCCATACGGCTGAGAGCATGTTCCATGATCACGGCCCGGCCAACCGGCATGGTCTGACGTCGTGCTGGATCTATCGCCGCTTTGACCAGGAAGGTTTTGGTGCAACCATGAACCCCGGCGACATGCCGGACTATGATTTTCGCTTCAACAGCATGGCGGACCTTGTGAAGGCCCATCAGGAAGCGTTGCGGGCTTAAAGCGAGGTGAAGCCGGATGGCAGGCGCGGTAAAGCTCGACCGGATTGACATAAACATTCTGGCCCGGCTGCAGCAGGACGGAAAACTGACGAACGTCAATCTGGCAGATGCTGTCGGATTGTCTCCCAGTCCGTGCCTGCAGCGTGTCAGGCGTCTGGAAAAAGCCGGTTACATCGCGAGCTACAAGGCTCAGATCAACCTCGCCAAATTGGGCGACTACATCACCGTTTTCACCGAAGTCACACTCAATGATCACCGGCGCGAGGACTTTATAAAATTTGAGGCGGAAATCCGGCGTTATGAGGCGGTGCAGGAATGCCACCTTGTCAGTGGCGGCTACGACTATCTGGTCAAGTTCGTCGCCAGGAGCGTGGCACACTATCAGGAGATCATCGAGACCATCCTGGAAAGAAACATCGGTGTCGACAAGTATTTCAGTTACATCGTGATCAAGTCCATTCTGACGAAAGACACTGTGGCATTGAGCGTTGTGTTGCCGCCAGAAGGCGGCGAGCGGTAGGCCAGGGTTGGTCTGTATTGATCAACTGGATTTTGACAGGCATTGCCTGAACGACAGCGCCATGTTCCGGATCAGGGTGAAGTAGAGATCCGGTCCGTCCTCCAGCGTTGCGCCGAGGGGATCAAGAACGCCCGGTTTCGTTTCCGTCCCTTCGGTGACGACCTCAATCAGTTTCGGCTCGAACTGTGGTTCAGAAAACACGCATTGCACATTGTTCTTCTTCAGTTTTTTCCGGATTTCTCTCACCCGTTCTGCACCGGGCATAACCTCGGGATTGACTGTAATGGAACCGGTTGCAGACAGGCCAAACCGGGTTTCAAAATATTGATATGCATCATGAAACACGATGAAACTGCCGTCTTTGACGGGAGCCAGTTCCGTTGAGGTCTCCCGGATCAGGGTATCAAGCCGGTCAAGCATGGCCATGGAATTGGTCTGGTACTGGTCTGCGTTGCCTGGGTCTGCGGCCGTCAGCGTATCTGCAATCAGAACGGTCATCAGTTTCGCATTTTCCGGATCCAGCCAGAAATGAAGATCGTGCTCTTCATGATCATGATTGTGTCCGCCTTTTTCCTTGTGGTCATGCGCCTGAAAAGCACCGCCTTCGCGTTGCTCAAGTTTACGCAGGCCAGGCGTGTCAAACAGTTCGATGGATTTGGCCTTCTCAGCAATGGTGGCCACCGGCTTTTCCAGAAATGCCTCCATTTCATGTCCGACCCAGAACACAAGGCCGGCGTTCGCGAGCAGGGAGGCTTGGGACGGTTTCAGGGCATGGTTGTGTGGTGAACCGGCGCCGGTGACGATCAGGTCCGGCGTTCCAACGCCCTCCATGACCGCCGAAACCAACGAATGAACGGGTTTGATTGAGGTCACTACCTTGAGGTCCGCACGTGCGGCGTTGGCTGTCAGAAGCAAGGCGGAAGCGGCAAACAAAAGGGTTTTCTGGAGGGTCATGTCAGGTCCATTCAGGGGTTATGTATCGCAAGAATGTAATGGTATAACTTCTCATTGTGTAATGGTATAACATGTGAGATATTGCCGTGCAAGACAGCAACCGAAAAGAATCGTACCGACATGTTGAAACCCTCAGAACCGCTGTTGCAATTGTCCAATGCCGGTGTCGAGCGCGCCGGCAGGTGGCTGGTGCGTGGCGTTGAGTTTGCGGTTTGTGCAGGTGAGATCGTCACCATGATCGGACCCAATGGCTCCGGCAAGTCGACCACGGCAAAAATGGCCCTTGGTATTGTCGAACCTGATGAGGGCAGTGTCTCCAGGCGAAGCGGCCTCATTGTCGGGTATGTGCCGCAGAAAGTGACTATCGACTGGACATTGCCACTGACCGTGCAACGGTTCATGGCGTTGACCGGGAAGGTGGCAGCAACCGAAGCCGATGGGGCAATGCAGGCCACCGGTGTTCTGCACTTGCGGCATGAAGAAGTGCGCACCTTGTCAGGCGGCGAGTTTCAGCGCGTGATGCTGGCGCGTGCCATTGCCCGCAAACCCGATCTGCTGGTGCTGGATGAACCGGTGCAGGGCGTGGATTTCACCGGCGAGATCGATCTGTATGACCTGATCAGACGCATTCGGGATCAGTTGAATTGCGGTGTGCTGCTCATCTCGCACGATCTGCATGTGGTGATGGCCGCAACGGACAAGGTGATTTGCCTCAATGGCCATGTGTGCTGCCAGGGTACACCGACGGTTGTGGCGTCAAGCAATGAATACAAGGAGCTTTTTGGCGCGCGAGCCACGTCGATCCTGGCGGTGTACGAACACAGTCATGATCACACCCATCTGCCGGATGGCACTGTGCGCCACGCCGACGGGTCAATAACCGAGCACTGCCATCCAGATGACGGGCATCATCTTGATCATCACCGCGATGACGAGCCCGGTGATGCCGGCGGCGATCAAAGTCCAGGAAAGTCGCACCATGCTGGATGATTTTTTCACACGCGCACTGGTGGCCGGTATCGGCGTCGCGCTGGTTGCAGGGCCGCTGGGGTGTTTCATCGTCTGGCGGCGTTTAGCTTATTTCGGCGATACGCTGTCTCACGCCGCATTGCTGGGTGTGGCACTTGCCTTGCTGTTTGAAGTCAACATCACCCTGGCGGTCTTCGCCGTATCAGCCTGTGTATCGGTTGCGCTATTGCTGCTGCAGAAGCGTGCCACCCTGTCATCAGATGCTTTGCTGGGGCTGTTGTCCCATTCCGCGCTGGCGCTGGGGCTGGTGGTGCTGGCCTTCATGACCTGGGTGCGGGTTGATTTGATGGGGTTCCTGTTTGGCGACATTCTGTCGGTGTCGCGCACCGACATCGCGATCATCTATCTGGGCGGGTTGCTGGTGATTTCCGTACTGGCGATGATCTGGCATCCCTTGTTCGCAGCAACCGTGAACCCGGAACTCGCCCAGGCGGAGAATATGAACCCGGACCGTGCCAACCTCGTATTCATGTTGCTGATGGCGACGATCATCGCGATTTCCATGAAGATCGTCGGTGTTTTGCTGATCACTGCCATGCTGATTATTCCGGCCGCGACGGCTCGCCGCTTCGCCACGGGGCCAGAGCAAATGGCCGTGCTGGCAGCACTGATCGGCGCGGTGAGCGTGGTGCTGGGACTGTTCGGCTCGTTGAAGTTTGACACGCCGTCCGGACCCAGCATTGTTGTGGCGGCATTGCTGCTGTTCGTTCTCTCGCTGCTGTCGGCCGGCCGGCACCTGAAGCGGCGCCGGCAGGACAATCAGACTGCGATTGACAAGGGAAGCTTGAAATGACGGCTCATGCCCATTCTGAAACCGACCTGACCCGCAATCAGGCACTCGTACTCGATACGCTGTCGCAATCCGGCGGCCCGTTGAGCGCTTACACAATTCTGGATCAGTTGCGCGAACAGGGATTTCGTGCGCCACTGCAGGTCTATCGCGCGCTGGACAAGCTGGTTGAGTTCGGGATGGTCCACAGACTGGAAAGTCTCAATGCATTTGTTGCTTGCCGCCATCCCAGTTGCGATGATCATGAAACCATAGCATTCACAATCTGTGACGAGTGTGGTCAGGTATCTGAAATCAGCGACGATACTGTTGCCGGCAGGTTGCAGTCGCTCGCGGCGGAAACAGGGTTTGCGTTGAAGAAATCAGCAGTTGAACTGCGCGGTGTATGCCAGATGTGCCGGAACGCCTCGCGAAAGGTCATGTAATGCCAGGACAGATTGATCTGGACGAATTTCGCCAGGAAGTGCGTCAGTTTCTGAACGAGAATCTTCCCAGCCGGATAAGCAACAAGGTGCGCTCAGGCCTGCGCATGACCAAGGCCGACTATGAGGAGTGGCATGCGATCCTGAATGAAAAGGGCTGGCTTGCCGTCAATTGGCCGGTGGAGTTTGGCGGCACCGGATGGTCGGCACATCAGCGCTTTATTTTCGAAGACGAGATGTGTGCTGCACATGCACCCAGAATTGTCCCGTTTGGCTTGATGATGCTGGGCCCGGTGTTGCAGAAATTCGGCTCACAGGCACAGCGCGACCGGTTTCTGCCGCGTATCCTTAACGGCGATGACTGGTGGTGCCAGGGATATTCCGAACCCGGTGCAGGCTCTGACCTGGCATCATTGAAGACCCGGGCGGTGCGTGATGGCGACCACTATGTGGTCAATGGCCAGAAAACCTGGACCACGCTGGGCCAGCATGCAAACTGGATTTTCTGCCTGGTGCGTACCGACACCGAAGTGAAACAACAAGCCGGCATCTCGTTCCTGCTGATTGACATGGCCAGTCCCGGTGTGGAGATACGCCCGATCCGGCTTCTGGACGGGGAAGCGGAGGTCAATGAAGTATTCTTCGACGATGTGCGTGTGCCCGTTGAAAATCTAGTTGGTGAAGAAAACCAGGGCTGGACGTACGCAAAGTATCTTTTGACCCACGAACGCACCAATATTGCAGGTACCGGGTTTGCGAAAGCCGGGCTTGACGCGGTCAAGCGAATTGCCGGTCGGGAAATGGCGGGTGGGAAACCTCTTGCTGCAAACCCGCATTTCGCAGCTCGGCTCGCGCAGGTTGAAATCGACCTGATGGCCATGGAAACCACCAACCTACGTGTCATCGCGCAGGTCGCGGCCGGTCAGGCCCCTGGCGTTGAAAGCTCCATGTTGAAAATCAAGGGAACCGAATTGCGTCAGCAGATCAACGATCTGACCAGACGCGCCGTGGGGCCTTATGCAATCCCGTTTGTATCCGAAGCACTTGACGAAGGCTCAAATGCGCAAGCCATCGGGCCGGACTACGCCGCACCGGTTGCTGCTCAGTATTTCAACAACCGCAAACTGACCATCTATGGCGGGTCCAATGAAGTACAGCGGACCATCATTGCAAAGCAGGTCCTGGACCTGTGAGCGAACAAGATCAGACCAGCTTCGGACAAACCGAAGAGCGCTCCATGTTGCGCGACACACTGCGGCGGTTTCTGTCTGATGTGTATTCCGATGAACAACGCAACGCATCGCTGGCCACAGAACATGGCGTGTCGCGCGAAATCTGGTTGCAACTGGCTGAACTGGGTGTAATCCATGCTTTGTTCGGCGAGGATGTTGGCGGACTGGGCGGGCACGGTTATGACATTGTCACGGTGTTTGAGGAGGTCGGTCGGGCAGGCGTGGTCGAACCGCTGCTCGAAAACGCGGTTCTTGCCGGTGGGTTGATTGCTGATCTGGGAACGGCTGATCAACGCGCAGTTCTGGACGCTGTCATGTCCGGCGACCATCATCTCGCCTTCGCACACGCCGAACCGGGCAGCCGGTATGACATGTCCCGCGTCATAACCACCGCCAAACCGGATGGACAGGGATTTGTGCTGAACGGGCGCAAGTCCGTGGTCTCAAACGGAGAGGGAGCACAGACACTTGTTGTAAGTGCGCGCACTGCCGGCGCGGACGATGCAGAAGATGGCATGTCGCTTTTTCTGGTACCGGCTGACGCATCCGGATTGTCGAGGCGCGGCTATCCGAAAATTGATGGCGGGTACGCAAGCGAGATTGAATTGCACGATGTGAAATTGCCGGACGACGCGTTGTTGGGCCGGGCCGGAGACGCATTCCCGGCAATCGAGGCGCGCACGAGCAGGGCGATCGCTGCTGTTTCAGCAGAAGCCCTGGGGGCGATGGAGACTGCCAAGCAGCTTACCATAGATTACCTGCAGACGCGGACGCAGTTTGGCCGCCCCATCGGAAAGTTTCAGGTTTTACAGCATCGCATGGCGGACATGCTGATCGAGATTGAACAGGCAAGGTCCGCGGTTCTCAACCTGGCCGGTGCATTGGACAAACCCCGTGATGTGCGTGAACGCAATGCCAGTGCGACTAAAAATCTGATCGGACGCGTGGCGCGGCTGGTGGCGGAAGACTGCATCCAGATACATGGCGGCATCGGCATGACGCAGGAATACGCACTCGCCCATTATGCCCGCCGCCTGGTCATGGTGGATCATGAATTTGGAGACACCGACCATCATCTGGAGCGCTTTATTGCGCTTTCTCAAGCGCAGGGTTCAGACCATGACCAGTGACAAGACCGCGTACTTCGAAGACCTTGGGGACCGGCTGGTTATCTACAACGCCAATGTCGCCAACCGCAACGCAATCACCCTGGAGTTATACGACGTCATTTCGAACGCGCTGGATCTGGCCACGGAAGCTGATCGCATAAGGTCTGTGATTTTCACCGGCGCAGGGTCGTTTTTCTGCGCCGGCGGTGATCTCAACCGGATCAAGACCCGGCGTTTTGAACCACTCGAAGACCGCAAGGCTCACATCGAAATCCTCCATGACATTATTCGCAGGTTCAGGTCTTGCCCCAAACCGGTGATCGCGGCAGTTGAAGGTGGTGCAGCCGGTGCCGGTGTCTCGCTGGCCTACGCCTGCGATTTTATCGTGGCAAGCAAGGAGGCCAGGTTCACTGTCTCCTATGTCAGGGTTGGCCTGACCCCGGATGGCGGCATAACCCATCGCCTGATGAAGATGCTGCCACGGCCTCTGGTTAATGAACTTTGCCTGTTTGCAGACCCCATTGCCGCTGAACGACTGTATCAGCTGGGCGCCTTGAACCAGCTCAGTGAGCCAGGCGAAGCCATGTCGGGCGCGTCTGCAATCGCTGATCGCCTGGCGAATTCTCCAACCAGCGCGCTGTCGCGCATCAAGGATTTGTTGAACGCAGCAGAGCACTCCACCTTCGAGGAGCAAATGCACCTGGAGCGTGATCACATGGCCATCGCTGTCACGGAGGATGCTGCCGTGGAAGGCATTACCGCGTTTTTTGAAAAGCGTAAGCCCGATTTCGTCAAACCTGGCGACAGCTAATGACGATCCAATTTGACACGCCGGTATGCCGGACGTTCGGCATTCGGGTACCGATCGTTGCCGGCGGATTGATGTGGCTGGCTGATGCGGACTATGTCGCTGCCGCTGCCCATGCCGGTATCATTTCATTCATCACTGCCGCCAGTTTTCCTGACCCTGAAGATCTCCGTGCCCAGATACGCAAGTGCCGGGAGCTGTGTGATGGCCGCCCGTTCGGGGTCAACGTCTCGATGTTGCCCAAGCTGGTGCAGGGAGAAAAAACGCTGGAGGTTTTTCAACTGATCGTAGACGAAGGTGTCGGCTTTGTTGAAACATCAGGGCGCAATCCTGAAGCCTATGTGGCGATGCTCAAGGATGCGGGCATCGTCATACTGCACAAGGTTCCAAGCGTCCGCTTTGCGGTGAA
>JABDRA010000494.1 GCA_013041995.1 Anderseniella sp.
GATATGATGTATCTGGAGTGTGGGGCCCAGCCAACTGGTCTCGAAGCGTCACCTGAAGGATACCGAACCTATCAGCCACGCTGACCGCAATCTGGTAACCTTTCTCGCGGCAGTCGCTCATCGCAGCCTGAGCAGCTTCTATGGCGAGTTCCGGTTTCAGCACCCTGAAAGAAGCAAAGCTTTTCTCTTCCGCAGAGGTGACTGTTGGACACAAGAGAACACCAAGACAAACAGCCAGTGCGTAAACTCCAAGACGTTTCATGACCACCTCCCGCAAATCATACCAATCCCACTATCGGAATCTATCAATCACACTTTATCGAAGAAACGGCAGGCAGGCATTGCGATGGATCAAAACACCGGGTTAACGGCACTCCCGCTACTCTCGGACTAAAGGAAAGTACGGGTACAAGCCCACATAGCCCTTGAACAGGGGCATCTTCTGAAAAGCCCCACTAGACTCCATCAGCACGCAAATTGGACTACCGAATACCAAGCACCTGAACCGCCAATACGCGCGTCAGTGACTCGTCAAGGCTGTTACAGAGCCTAACCGGTTCGCCTCTCACACCGTGTGATCGATAATCCATTCTGCCGCCAGAGCGATGTCATCAACTACTGCTGTTGGCCGCGGTTTAACAGCGTTTTCGTGGCCAGTCTGATACTTGCCGGTACGTACTAAAAGGCCGTGGCCAAGGCCGGCTGTTAGTGCACCGGCCACATCCATCTCTGCATCGTCGCCAACCATCACACCGCATTCAGGCGGGCATGCCATACTGTCCAACGCCGCACGAAAGAATTTTGCTGACGGCTTGCCGAGAATGACAGGTTTGCAACGTGTCGCGTATTGCAAGGCTGCAACGAACGCCCCGGCATCGAGGCTCAGTTTTCCATCGCTGTCCTTGAAGGTGCGATTATTGGCAAGGGCCAGAAAGTCGGCCCCTGCTATCAATGCGCGAAAGGCACCATTCAAAGCTTCATAGGTGAAATAATTGCCCGCATCGCCCAGCACCACTGCCTGAGAGGGGTGATCAGGAAGATTGGTGAAATCCGGCTCTAAGTCGGGATGAATTAACAGATGCGCCGAGCGTCGATGCGTCCTCAGCCAATCACAGGCAGCTTGCGCGGGTGTGAATAGTTCCTCCTGGTCAAGTTCGATCCCAAAATTGCGCACTCGTTCGAGCAAATATTGCTTCGGTTTACTTGTCGTGTTGGTCACGAAACGCAGAGGCAGGCCAGCTTCTCGCAGCCGTGCCACAGCCTCCCTGGCACCCGGCAAAGCGCGGTTTCCGTTATAGATGACGCCAGACAAGTCCAATAGTACACCCTGTATCATGGGACAAATTTGTCAAACTGCTGGCATGGCGTCAATCTGGCGGGTCCAATCTGCAAGCTGTTTGCCCTATATGGTATCGCCAGCCCCGAAACCTTACGTCTGTACGCATAGTTTCGGACGGAGCACACTTCTCAGGTGGTCATGTACCGGGCAGGCTAGTTCAGTTGGAAATTGCGCTGTGGTTGGCGCTTAGCATCGTTCCATGGTATACTTAATGTTTCTCAATGCCATTAGTTTTACGCGGCAACAGATTGAGAGGAATAAAGTGATGTCCCGCCTTAACGGTATGCAGGACCACGAACTGGCCATCCAGAGCATTCTTGATGAGCTGGCACTTCTTGAACGCCACATGGCATCAGGCCAACGTTTCAGTACCGATGAGCTGAACGACCTGAGCGAAAGTCTGATGCGCCTTGTGGACATCATAAGAAAATCCGGACAGCTAGAACAAGCCAGTTGGGAAACTGACAATGAACCTCTGCCGCGATGGCTGCAGCCAAGGCAGGGCGATGAGGAAGAAATTGAGGAACAGGTAGCGGAGAAAGTCGGCCGATAACGACAGGAAGCGTTGCCCGCTTACAAAGAGATTAAACTGTCCCTCTGGGTTGTCTAGCGAGGTCCAACCAACTTCCAGAGTCAAATGCCCTCGGTTTGGTTTGACTGTTGGAAACCGCATTGCCAAAAGCCAAGTGAGCAGAAACACGCTGCTATACCACCGTTAGCTCAAGGTGTCCGTCATTAAGGTTTTTGGAACAGATTGCAGCTTAGATTAAACGAGTATCTGGCTCATCTGGTTGTTGAAGTCAGGCGGCTTGTTTGCGGTATTGCAAGCGCCGCTGGTTGATTGTGTTTTGTTTGATCTTTTCTCTTTTCTGCAGGATTGATTGCCCCCGTCCGAAGTAGACGTCGGCGGGTGTGAGGTTTTGTAGGCTCTCGTGGTATCGCCTGTGATTGTAGTGGGTGGTGAAGTTACCGATCTGCCCTTTGAGGTCACCCGGCAGGAAGTAGTTATCCGGCAGAATGCGGTTCCTCAGGATTTGATGCCAACGCTCGATCCTGCCTTGGATCTGCGGGTGATAAGGGGCGCCCCGGATGTGATCCATGCCTTTGTCATCGAGCCAGTCGGCAAGCTTGTCGGCAATATACGAAGCGCCACTGTCAGACAACAATCTCGGCCTGTGCTGAACATTCACCTGATCACACCCTGACGCCCGCAAGGCAAGCTCCAGTGTCTCGGTAACATCACTGGAAGCTACCATGCCGCAACCCGAAACAATCACATCAAGAGGCGGCCTTACTTACAGGCAGCGAGTGCACGAAACGAAGAAAAGCGGCTGGGGAAAGACAAGAATTTGGTTAAAAAAACGACAGTTTTGACCCACGAAGATTGCGTACAAAACGTGTAATCACTTGAAATAATGGTGGGCGCACACGGACTCGAACCGTGGACCGTCTGATTAAGAGTCAGATGCTCTACCAACTGAGCTATACGCCCTCACCAATTCATACAGCCATCAGATTTTGTCGGAAGTCCTGCGGCTGGCGTGCGAAGGGCGGGCATGTTCGAGCCCGCCCCCGCATCAAGTCCAGATGCCATATCAAAGGAGTAAATGAAAGTCTACCGGCAAATGTTGCAATGTGCCAGTTCTGTTCACATTGATAGTTAAGGGCCGCGCCGTTCCGCGCCCGCCAGTGCCTGCACAGGGGCTGTCG
Source organism: Anderseniella sp. (assembly GCA_013041995.1). Classification (GTDB taxonomy): domain Bacteria; phylum Pseudomonadota; class Alphaproteobacteria; order Rhizobiales; family Aestuariivirgaceae; genus Anderseniella. The sequence goes on from JABDRA010000494.1 coordinate 3,050, forward strand.
CGTCGCCGCGCAGGCGCTTCAGTTCGAGCTTCGACAGCGCCGCAATATAGGCTTTCGCCGAGGCCACCAGCGTATCGGGATCAGCCGACCTCCCGGTGACCTGACGGCCCGAATTCACATCTTCCAGCCGCACCGACACCTCTGCCTGGGCATCGGTGCCTTCGGTCACTGCATGAACGTCATACAGCGCCAGCTTGGCTTCATGCGGGTGCAGCGCGTGAATGGCATTGAACGTGGCGTCCACCGGGCCGTTGCCCACTGACTGGACCGTTGACTGCTGGCCGTCAATGTCCAGCGTCAGCGTGGCGGTCTGCGGCCCCATGGTGCCGGCAATCACTGTCAGCGCCACCACCTTCATGCGGTCTGCAGACGAGGCGATGCGTTCATCGACCAGCGCCTCGATATCTTCATCGTAAATATGCTTCTTGCGGTCAGCCAGTGCCTTGAAGCGCACAAATGCATCCTGAAACGCATTGTCGGACAGTTCATAGCCTAAATCTTCCAATTTCGACTTGAAGGCATTGCGGCCTGAATGCTTGCCCATCACCAGCGAGGTCTTGGTGACCCCGACCGATTCGGGCGTCATGATCTCATAGGTTTCCTGGTTCTTCAGCATGCCGTCCTGGTGAATACCACTTTCATGGGCAAACGCATTGCGCCCGACAATGGCCTTGTTGTACTGCACCGGAAACGATGACACGGCAGACACCAGCTTTGAAGCGCGGGTCAGGTATTCCGGCTTCACATTGCAGGCGTATGGCAACACGTCATTGCGGGTTTTCAGCGCCATGACGATTTCTTCCAGCGCCGCATTGCCTGCGCGTTCGCCCAGCCCGTTTATGGTGCACTCGATCTGGCGTACGCCGCCGTCAATTGCGGCCAGCGAGTTGGCGACCGCCATGCCCAGGTCATTGTGGCAATGGGCGGAGAAAATCGCCTTGTCGGAATTTGCGACGTTCTCCCTGACGGTCTTGAACAGATGCCGCATTTCGTCGGGAACCGTATAGCCCACTGTATCCGGCAAATTG
>JABDRA010000496.1 GCA_013041995.1 Anderseniella sp.
GACCTGGTGTTGCTCGATCTGAAAATGCCCGGCGTGCAGGGATTTTCCGGACTTATGCTGATGCGGGCACAGTTTCCGCTGGTACCGGTGGTTGTGGTGTCCGGCAGCGAAGAGACCAGTGTCATCAGCCGCGCTATCTCGCTGGGTGCGTTGGGTTTCATTCCCAAGTCTGCACCGGTTGCAGATATGCAGGCAGCCATTTCCACCGTGCTGAAGGGTGATGTCTGGCTGCCCGAAAATGTGGACCTCAGTGCACAGGGCAATGCCGAAATTGATGATCTGGCCCACCGTTTGTCCACCCTGACCCCGCAGCAGACCCGGGTGTTGATGATGCTGCGGGAGGGCTTGCTCAACAAGCAGATTGCCTATGAGCTATCGGTTTCCGAAGCCACCGTGAAAGCGCACGTTTCGGCAATTCTGCAGAAGCTGAATGTGGACAGCCGCACTCAGGCGGTTATTGCCGCATCACGCATTGACGGCGATCTGGCCGATGCCGTGGACGCCGGGTTCTCAGCATAGATCAGGTTTATAAGTCCACTTGAACCCATGTTGCTCTAGCGCAGCTTTACTCCGCTGCTTCCGATTTCGTCTGCGCCATCATGAGCACCGTGCGCAGCACGGCGGGGCGGACGGGCTTTCGCAAATAGGCCACACCGGCAGCTTCCGATGCCGCCTGAACATCCGCCGAGCGCTCCGCCGTGATCAGGGCAGCGGAAAACGTCACGCCAGTGCGGTCACGCAATTCGTCTATCAGTTCAAGCCCGTCCTCCGAGCCCAAGTGATAGTCCATCAAGACCGCATCATAGGACCAGATGGTCTGGCTTGCCGCGAGCTTGCGAACGGCGTCGGCTGATGTGGCTGTTGTTACGGTACACCTCCAGCCTTCCAGCAAAGCAGTCATGCCATCAATAATCGCCGGTTCATTATCAACCACCAGAACCGACAAGCCTGCCAGACTTCCAGAGGCCCGTACCGGTGCGGGCGCGCGTGACAACACAGCTTCCTGCCTGCCCTCCGCCAGCGGCAGGTCGAGCCTGAACAGGCAGCCCGACCCCGGGTCGGATTTCAGGGTCAGGGGATGCTGCAGCACCCGTGCCATGCGTTCAACAATCGACAATCCCAGGCCCAGGCCCTGAATGGCGGAATCTTCCGACTCCAGGCGCTCGAACTCGCGATACACAAGTTGCTGCTTGTCATGGGGAATACCGGGGCCTGTGTCATGAACCTCGACACAGAGCTGGCCGTTGCGGACGCGCGCGCCCATCAAGACCCTGCCTGAAAACGTATACTTGATGGCGTTGCTGAGCAGGTTTTGCAGAACGCGCCTTATCAACCGACGGTCCGAGTAGACCATCCTGCTGCATGGCATGATGGTCAGGTCCAGTTGCTTGTCTTCGGCCGCAACCGAAAACTCGGTGCGCAGCTGGTTCAGAATACCATTGATCGAAAACGCTGACAGTTCGGGCTTGATTGCACCGGCATCCAGGCGCGACATGTCGAGCAGTGCCGACAGTATTTCTTCCACCGCCTCCAGCGACAAGTCGACATTGCGCACCAGCTGACCATCGGGGCTGGCTGCGGTTCGCTCTATCAAGGATGAAGTAAACAACCTGGCGGCGTTGAGAGGTTGCAGAATGTCGTGTGAGGCAGCAGCGATAAACCGGGTCTTGCCGGCATTGATTTCCACGGCATCGGCACGGGCCTTTTCCAGCTGGGTGTTCAGGGTGGTCAGTTCGGCAGTTCTCTCTTCCACCCGCTGCTCCAGCGCTTCGGATGCATGAACACGCTCGGTGATGTCGGCAAAGGTTATGACCCGACCGTCATCCGGCATGTCGTTGCTGCGCACCTCCAGCACCTGGTTGCCTTGCCTGCTGCGCAAATGGAAGGTTTCGGTCTGATTGGCCAGCAGACGCAGGAGCTGCATGCTAGCATCGTGCTGGGCCGTATCGCCAAGAACGAACTCCGAATCCAGCCGCCGGACAATGTCGCCAAGCGGCACGCCGACACGGCCGAACTCCGGCGGCAGGTTGAGCAGGTTGCGGAACTGGGTGTTCCAGCACACAAGCGCAAGTTCGTGGTCGAACACCACGATACCCTGTTCCACATGGTCGATCGCCGACTGCAGCAGGTCACGATTGTAGACGATGGCATCGGACGCATCATCCAGAAGCCGCATGGCACCGGCGGTGTGACCGGCACCACGTTGCAGCAAGAGCGCCATGACGACGCGTGCCGACGCTGTGCCAATGGCGCTGGCC
>JABDRA010000515.1 GCA_013041995.1 Anderseniella sp.
GGCAGCGTCAGTGTTACGGCACGCAAGATCGTCCATCAGGGCGAGCTGTCGCCGGGACCTGACTACAAGCTGTATCTCGTCAACGAGTTCGTGGAGGACGAGGAACAGTTTCTCAAGGTCAAGCCGGACGCGCAGTTGATCGGAGACGTGAAAACCTTCGATGGCTTTCTTCTGGATGTGCCGCAGGATGTGGATGTTGCATCATATTCGACAGTCGTCGTGTGGTGCGAGGCATTCGGTGAATTCATCAGCGCCGCCAAATATCGCTAAGCGACGCAGAATCGTTTGGGCTGGTTTCCATGAACGCCTCTACACCACAGGTGTCAACAGCCAGACATTTTCGTTCGCCACACATTTGCCTTTCAGTTTTCCAGCCACATCCACACTTGCCAGTGCTGATATCCGGTAGCTGTTTTCGTAGTGGCGCCATATTTCCTTGTCGCTGATAGAAAATGGCGGGCCGGCCATCTGGGTTTGGTCATACTCAAAGGTCACAAGCAACTGCAGCGCCTGACAGGTCACGTCGCTGACGTGCCCGGCATAGCGAACGCGCATGCCCTCAGGCAGCGCCACAAGGGCCGCACGGTCGAAAACCGCATCGACAGGACCAAGCATCTTGCCGGTGAGCTGGAAGATATCTCCAACAAAAATGTCCAGATCCGGCGCACTGTAATGCTTCATGTCATCTTTTGTGACTATCAGGGGTTCGAGTCCGAGTTCCGCGAACAATTGCTGAACTGCCAGCTCGCTCAATTCCACCGCGGCAATTCGATAGCCTTGCGAAAGCAGCCAGGCGATATCACGGGTTTTCCCGCACAAGGGCACAAACACGCGACTGCCGACGGGTAGGGAAAGTTCCTTGAAGTAGGCATGCAGCAAAGGATTTCCGTCAACCTGATGAAAGCCGATATCATCTGCCTGCCACTTTCGATGCCAGTAATCTGTGTCCATGACGGTGTCCTTGGAACGCTCATTGAAAGCTTGATATACAAGGATACAACCTCAAGCCAACTTGAGGTCAACAGGTAATTTCACGAGGCTCGTCATGGACATTGGTGAAGTCATTGCACGTTCCGGCCTTCCCGCATCAACACTGCGATTTTACGAAGACAAGAGGCTTATCCAACCGATAGGTCGCAACGGTTTGCGCAGGATATATGACACAGACGTGCTGGACCGCCTGTCGCTGATCGCGTTGGGACAAGATGCCGGTTTCACGCTTGAAGAGATCGCAGGCATGTTTACCTCCGATGGAGCGAAGATAGACCGCAAGCAGTTGGCCGCCCAGGCGGATAAGCTGGACGGGACAATCAAACACCTCATCGCCATGCGCGATGGGCTTCGCCATGCATCTCAATGCTCGGCGCCGAGCCATTTGGAGTGCGACAAGTTCCAGCGGTTGCTTGCTATTGCACTGAAGAGCCGGCGCAGACGGAAAACCCGGCAACAAATCTGATCGAGGTCCCTTCTTCGGATTGCTGCTGCGCGAACCCGTGGGGCCTGGACCATGATTGCCGTCACCGCTCTGGTCGCTGCCTGCATCGCAGGAGCCAAGCGGTTTGCGTAACCGGGGCGGCCTGGCGTGTGCCCAACCCTTGCCTGAATCCTGTCTCGCTGCCCGGTCGTAAAACCGCATCCGGGCGGGACTGCGTGTTTGATATAGGTCAAGCGGGAATGACGGATATGAAGCTACCGTGCAGGCAATCATTCCAACACAAAGGGAGGAATAGAATTGTCCCACGTTCCGCATGAGCTTGCTGAAGAATTTCCTGACAAGACAGACCGGCTTCACGATCTGAAAATCTCAAACGCCCATTTTGCCAAGCTCTTTGACGAGTATCATGTTGTCAATCGCGAGATTCATCGCATAGAGACTCGGGTGGAGCCGGCAACAGATGAGCGCACCACCGACCTCAGAAAGAAGCGCATGGTTTTAAAGGACGAGATTGCTTCGATGCTTTCGCAAGATTGAGTACCGAACCAAAAATTTCTGATTTTACAGCGTTCAAACACAGGACGGCCTCGACATGTCACAGCAGCAGATAAAGGAATTTGAGGCAGTCATGCGACCTGTCATCGATGCCATCGCGCAATCCGGCATCATCCCTGGTCTCGAAGACAAGCTGAATTCAACTTTCCCCGCGGGTGCCGAGACGTTTCTCAACATCGAACGGGCCTGCCATGAGGCCATCGAGGCGGGCTGGATGTGTACCCAGGGCGGAGAAGGACGTCGCTTCGGGCGGGTCGTCGAACCATCCAGTGATACACAAAATCTCAGCATCGACGTTGTAGACCTCACCGACATTGTCGGGCCTCACCACCACCATCCGACAGGCGAAGTCTGCATGGTCATGCCAGTTACGAAGGACGCAAAATTCGATGGGCATGGCGCTGGCTGGTGTGTGAACCTGCCCGGTACCGCACATCATCCGACAGTGACCGATGGCCGTGCGCTGGTCCTGTACCTTCTGCCTGAAGGCAAGATCGAGTTTACCGGCTAGGCATGACGGCATGTCCGTTCTGGAGCGAATAAATGCATCTCGCTACTGCTCCACTTCAGTATCAAGCGTCTGAAGATATGCGAGCAGGTCGATCACGCGCGCCTCCGGCAGGAACCGCAGGGACAGCATGTCAGCGCCTGGTACGCCGTTTCTGATCTTGTGAAGCGCCTGGGCCGGCCTGTTTACAGCCACCCACCCCAGTGCCGGCTTGTCGCCGGGCTCGCCTTGAATGTACGCCTTGCCGTCTTCCTGGTGACATGACACACAGGCGCCTTCAAAAATGTCCTTACCACGTTCCGGAGAACCTGTTGCCTTGCCATCTGAAAGTACTTGTCCAATGTCGTGCTGCCCCACGCTAATGAACACGGACAATGCGTCTATCTGACCCGGCTGCAGCACGTCGGTGATTTCCTTGTGAATCCCGGATTTGAGAACTGCAGCGATTTCATCGGCAGGTTTTCCGGCGCTGTCGCGCAGACTGGCAAACAGCGCAGATGATGCCTGCTGACCCAGATGACCGTCGGCCCCGCGATAATCCCAGCCATGGCATGCGACGCACCGCCAGGTGTCGGATGAACTGAAATCGATCTCTTCGGGATAGCCGGGATAGCTCTTCGAAGGAGGCATTCTTTCACTTTGAAGCCAGTGATTGTCGTACAGTTTTCCACCCAGACTGATCAGCGACTGCTTGCCAAGGAACGCATCATCAGCAGATGCAGCGGTCGTGAAAAGCAAGACCGTACAAACAGACAAGATTATGTGGTTCATCGACATTGCCGACCCTTTAGATGGCGTCCACACGGACAGTGCAGAGCGGACCCTACCGGCTTTGAAGCACCGGGTAAACACGAGCTCTCCCGATACAGCGTTTTGCCGCTGCTGTCACGTCGACACTCAAGACAGGGTCAGCTTGTCTATGAGGCCCGGTATTTTTGCCTTGAGCTTGAAAAAGCCTCTCGTAGTGTGAGGCCAGCAGGCCTGGTCATAGGGGCGTCTGATTTGCAGCAGGGTTACACCCGCCTGCTGCAAAGCGGGGCGGGCCTGGTCAATTCTGTCACGTACGGGACCGACCGGGACCCAACTCGTCACGATTGTCTTTACCCCGATATCCTGAGCCCATTCGACCAGGAATACTCCCCAGTCCTTTGCGTTGGCGTGATGAACCTTACACTCAAAAAAGGCTTGAGTCCGCCCGCAGGCATCGCTTAACGCATCTGTCGCAAAGCATCGCGCCAGTTGTCCGATTGCGAGCGGTGAACGGGTTTCGGTTGTAGCCAGGCTGCAGATACCTTTGGGGTTGCTCGCCACAGGCAGGGATTGCGCATGACAATCCTCTTCGGTGATCACCAGACCGAAAGGCACCTGGTCAGGCAAACAATCAGCACTCTCGATCAGGCAAAGCGGATGCTCTTCGAGTTCAACCAGCGGCGCTGCGTCAGGAACCAGATCCTTTGGCGAAAATCGGCCATCGGTGTATTTTTCGATATTTGAAGGCCTAGCAATATAGTTCTTACCTTTGGTGTGCAGACCTGCAACCCAGCGCCACGAGAGAGTGTTGGAAGCCGGATCGCCGTCAAGCAGGTGCCTGTAGAAAAAATCCGCCCCCAATTGCCATGGTAGACAGAGGGTGAAAATCCAGATGCTGGCAAACCACATCCGCGCGTGATTGTGAAGATAGCCGGTTTCGGCCAACTCGACCGCCCAGGAATCAAAACAGTCTATGCCGGTATTGCCGCTGATGGCGTTTTCGTATCGCGTACGCAGCCTGGAGGAGGTTTCCAACTGGTTTACCAGTCGAGTGACATCGCTGCGGTATTGCAACCAGACACCAGGGTGTTGTTCGAGCCAGCCCTTGAAATAGGCTCGCCAGAAGACCTCCTGAAGAAATTTTTCCGCTTCGGAAAAGGAATGATGTGCCAGGGTTTCGCGCACCACCTCTTCTTCCAGCAGCAACCGGTGGCGTATCCAGGGCGAAAGACAGGAGATGTTTGTACGGTTTTGCGGTCCAAGATCATGATTTCGGCTCGACGCATACGCCTGCCCGGCACGGGGCAAAAAGACTTGCAGACGCTCCAGTGCCGCTTCGCGCGTTCCCGTCCACGAAACCGTCTCTTCCAGTTGCCCATCAGGTGCGGCGGCTTGCGTCATGAAGCTTGTCCAGACTTTGCGCTACGGCGGCATCTTTCGGAGCAGTACCGCACCTCGGACCAGACCTTTTCCCATTTCCTTCGCCAGCAGAATGAGCGTAGGCAAGTGGCACAAAGTTTAGTCGGAAGATCGCGTTTCCTCTTCATTTTCATGCAGCGTCATCCATGTCCAATGCAGACATGAACGTTGCGGCGACAACTTTGGACCAAATTCGAAAATCGCTGACAATCGTTGTCACATTGCACAGGCGCCGGCCTCGGTCATCAATCCCGTGGCCCGCATTTACACGGCGTTACCTGTCACAATGCATTCGCCCGCCTGACATCCGGTGGCGTCGCCTCATCCACCAGTGCAGCGGTCACCTCGTCCAGCGTCATTGAGGTCTGGTCGCGCGAGCCGAGACGGCGGACGTTGACCGTGCCTTCTTCCGCTTCGCGGTTACCGCACACCGGGATCACCGGTACCTTGGCAAGCGAGTGTTCACGCACCTTGTAATTGATCTTTTCGTTACGGAAATCGGTGATGACCTGCAGGCCTGCCTTTTTCAGTTTTGCCGCGACCTGCTCGCCATAGGCATCAGCATCCTGGGTAATGGTGGCCACTACCACCTGCACAGGTGCAAACCACAAGGGCATGTGTCCGGCATAGTTCTCGATCAGAATACCGAGAAACCGTTCCATGGACCCGCAAATGGCGCGGTGGATCATCACCGGCTGCTTCTTTTCCGAATCCCGGTCGATGTAAAACGCACCAAAGCGTTCCGGCAGGGTGAAATCCACCTGTGTCGTACCGCACTGCCAGTCGCGGCCAATGGCATCGCGCAGGACATACTCAAACTTGGGGCCGTAAAAGGCCCCCTCGCCCGGATTGATTTCGGTTGTGATCTTGCCTTCAGATTCCGTCTTGATCTGCTCCAAAACCTCGCCCATGACCTGTTCGGCATGATCCCAGTCTTCATCGGATCCGATACGTTTTTCCGGTCTCGTCGACAGTTTTACCGTGATTTCCTCAAATCCAAAATCGGCATATGTCGACAGGATCAGGTCATTGATCCGCATGCATTCCGACGCCATCTGCTCTTCGGTGCAAAACACATGGGCGTCATCCTGGGTAAAACCGCGCACCCGCATCAGGCCGTGCAGCGCGCCTGACGGTTCATAACGGTGAACACTTCCAAATTCCGCATATTTGACAGGCAGGTCGCGGTAAGACTTCAGGCCATGCTTGAAGATTTGCACATGCCCGGGGCAATTCATCGGTTTGATAGCAAATACCCGGTCATCTTCCGTCTCGGTGACGAACATGTGCTCCTTGTACCAACCCCAGTGACCCGAAGTTTCCCACAGCGCCTTGTCGAGTATCTGCGGTGCATTGACTTCTTCATAGCCTTGCACATCGAGCCTGCGGCGCATGTAGTTCACCAGGTTCTGGAACATGCGCCAGCCCTTGGAATGCCAGAACACCACGCCGGGGCCTTCTTCCTGGAAATGAAACAGGTCCATTTCACGGCCCAGCTTGCGGTGGTCGCGTTTTTCAGCTTCTTCCAGCATCGTCAGGTAGTTGTCGAGATCTGCCTGGGATGCCCACGCCGTGCCGTAAATGCGCGTCAGCATTTCGTTATTGCTGTCACCGCGCCAGTAGGCACCTGCCACTTTCATCAGCTTGAATGCCGAGCCGATCTGGCC
>JABDRA010000521.1 GCA_013041995.1 Anderseniella sp.
GGTGAGGCTCCGATTGCGCATGATGCGAAGCGCGATGCGTTTCTTCATCAGCAGGGCTTTCATGTCTTGAGGTTTTCCAATGAAATTGTAGTCACCGACATTGCCAGTGTCGTTGACACCGTCTTAAGCGAGGTATTGTCGTGACGACCGCACCAACTCCAACAGCTGATCAGCAAAACCGCTCATCACCACCCGAACGGCTTTATCTCTATGACACGACGCTGCGTGACGGGGCGCAGACGCCGGGCATCGATTTTTCGCTGGAAGACAAGCTGGCCATCATTGCCATGCTGGACGAACTCGGGCTCGACTGCATTGAAGGTGGCTACCCCGGTGCCAACCAGACTGACACAGCCCTGTTTGCCGAACCCCGCGACATGAAGGCGTCATTTGCCGCTTTTGGCATGACACGACGCCCGGGAAGATCAGCCTCCAACGATCCCGGCCTGCAGGATCTGCTGCAGGCAAAATCCGATGCTGTCTGTTTTGTCGCAAAGTCTTGGGACTATCATGTCAAGGTCGCCCTGAAGACCAGCAATGATGAAAATCTGGCGTGCATTGCCGACAGTGTGGCGGCCGCCATTGCTGCCGGCAAACAGGCCATGGTCGACTGTGAGCATTTCTTCGATGGCTACAAGGCAAACCCGGCTTATGCGCTGTCTTGCGCACGCGCGGCTCATGATGCCGGCGCGCGCTGGGTCATCCTGTGTGACACCAATGGCGGCACGCTGCCGCATGAGATTGAACTGATCGTGCGGGATGTCTGCGACGAGGTTCCCGGTTCGCATCTGGGCATCCATGCCCATAATGATACCGAACAGGCAGTGGCCAACTCGCTTGCCGCCGTCAGGGCTGGCGCGCGCCAGATACAAGGCACGCTGAATGGCATCGGTGAACGCTGCGGCAATGCCAACCTGGTGTCGCTGATCCCCACACTTATGCTGAAACCGGCCTATGCGAACCTGGTTAAAACCGGTATCACCGAGCACGGCCTCGAGCGGTTGACACATGTATCGCGTGCATTCGACGAATTGCTCAACCGGGCTCCCGACCGGCAGGCGCCCTATGTGGGCGAAAGTGCTTTTGCCACCAAGGCGGGTATTCATGCATCCGCGCTGCTGAAGGAACCGGAGACCTATGAACACGTGCCGCCGCAGACCATCGGCAACATTCGCCGTGTTCTGGTGTCGGACCAGGCGGGCAAATCCAATCTGATTTCCGAAATCGAACGCGCCGGCATCAGTGTCGACAAGGCAGACCCGCGCCTTGACACACTGCTTCGCGAAGTCAAGGAACGCGAGGCAGCAGGCTATGCCTATGATGCAGCGCCGGCCTCGTTTCAGATTCTGGCGCGGCAGGCACTTGGCTCAGTGACGAATTTCTTCGAGGTGGACTCGTTCCGGGTGTCCGTCGAACATCGCCACAATGCGAAAGGTGAGGAGACCTCCGTCGCCGAGGCAGTGGTCAAGACCATCATTGACGGCAAACGCATCATGTCGGTCGGCGAGGGCAATGGTCCGATCAATGCCCTGGACACCGCGTTGCGCAAGGACCTGGGGAAATTCCAGGCGCTTATCGAGGATCTGGAACTGGTCGACTACAAAGTGCGTATCCTCAATGGCGGCACCGGCGCCATAACCCGGGTTCTGATAGAAAGCCGCGACAGGACCGGGGAGCGATGGTTCACCATTGGCGTGTCGCCCAATATTGTAGATGCCTCTTTTGAAGCACTCCTGGACAGCGTCACTTACAAGCTGGTCAAGGAAGGGGCGGCTCTGTGAAATGAGCGTGAACCTGCTTCGTCACGACACCTACAACCGCAAGCCCTGGAACAATGGCGGCGGCATGACCCAGGATGTCTGGCTCTGGCCCGAGGCCGCTTCGCAGGACAGTTTCGACATCCGGTTGTCGCTTGCATCCATTGACACAGACGGGCCGTTTTCGTCGTTCCCGGGCATTGACCGCACCATTACTCTGGTGGGAGGCGCGCCTTTTGTTCTGGAGTTTGGCGACAGCCATGCACAGCGCATGGAATTCCTGCAGCCGCTCCGTTTCGACAGTGTTCAAACACCGTCAAGCCGGCTGATTGAAGGCGCTGCCAGTGCCTTCAATGTCATGACACGGCAAGGCAAATGGACCCACCGGGTCAGTATTATTCATGGCGGCGAACCAAGTGATCTGACGGTGCCGCGTAATGGTATTGCGGTCCTGCACGCGGTCTTCGGCAATTGGCAGGTCGACGCCGGTGAGCGTGTCGTGGTTGAAAGGCTCGACAGTGTGGTTATGGAGCACGGGCAAACCATGCACCTTGATGCGCCATCGGGGGCATCGGCAGTCCTTGCCATCCTTCAGGCTGCAGGGGACAGGTCTTGACGTCTTCGCCGTCCAAACTGCGCTCCATGACCTTCCTGGTCGTGGCGGAAGTGGCTGCGATCAGCTTGTGGTTCGTGTCGTCGGCGACGCTGCCCGGCATGATGGCTGAGGTTGCCATGAGCCCGGGCCAGCAGGCGGCATTGTCCAGCGCGGTGCAGTTGGGGTTTGTTGTCGGGGCGTTTGTCTCGGCATTTCTGGGTATTGCCGACCGGTTTGATCCGCGCCGTGTACTGGCGCTGTGTGCCTGCATTGCAGCGATTGCCAATCTTGGTCTTGCGGTTGTTTCACCGGCAAGCCCGGTTGCGGTACTGCTTCGCCTGGTCACCGGGATCATGCTAGCAGGGGTTTATCCGGTCGGTATGAAAATCGCCGCAGGCTGGGGCCTGAAAGATCGCGGGCTGCTGGTGGCCATCCTGGTTGGCGCGCTCACATTCGGGTCCTCGCTTCCGCATCTGGCAACGCTGATGGGAGGTGCCGACTGGCGGGTTGCAGTGTATTCCACGTCCATCGCGGCCTTTACTGGAAGTGTCTTTGTGATGGGGACGGGGCTTGGTCCACACCACGCGCGCGCGCCGGTGTTCTCCGCCCGGTCCATTACGCTAGCGTGGACCGACAAGCGCATTCGGCGTGCTTATGGCGGTTACCTTGGTCACATGTGGGAACTCTATGCCATGTGGGCCTGGCTGCCGGTTGCCGCAGCTGCATCCTTTGCCGTCACTCTCGACGTGGAGGCGGCCAACCGGCTGGCTAGCCTGACGGCGTTTCTGTCAATTGCCCTGGGTGCACTGGCATGCATCTGGGCCGGGCGGTCCGCAGATCGCATCGGCAAGGCAAATGTCGCCATGATTGCCATGGCAGGTTCGTTTGTTGCCGGGCTGGCAACGGCAGCAAGTTTCGGCGGTCCGTGGTGGCTTACCGTTATTCTGTTCATTGTATGGGGGATCACGATTGTTCCGGACTCCGCCCAGTTTTCAGCACTTGTGGCCGATGCTGCCCCACCGCAGCTTGCCGGTAGTCTGCTGACGTTTCAGACGGCGCTCGGTTTTTTGCTGACGTTCGTGACCGTTCAACTGACACCCGTGCTTGCCGAGCAGGTCGGCTGGCAGGCGACACTCACCGTCCTGGCTGTCGGTCCCGCACTGGGCATCATCGCAATGTGGCCATTGCGCGAACGGTCCGGAGCCATGCAGTGAAGATCGTATCGCTATGCATGGGCACGCATTGCGTGTTTTCGGTTCGCCGGGCAATAGTCATTGCGTCATGACGTCTGTAACCACCACACCTGATGACGCCGGTACCAACCGGAACGGCATCATATGCGCATTGATTGCCTATCTCCTGTGGGGAACCTATGCGGCATTTTTTGCGCTGCTGGCCCATGTGAATGCGCTTGAGGTCGTGGCACACCGGGCATTCTGGTCAATTCCCATTGCCGCAGCAGTCATGCTGGTAATGGGCCGCACCCAGGATGTACTGCGCGTGCTGAAGACCCCGAAACTGTTGGGGCTCATGTGCCTGACGACGCTTCTGGTGACCATTTCATGGGGCGTGTTTGTCTGGGCGGTTGCAGTCGGACGGGCGCTGGACACGTCGCTGGCTTTCTATATCAATCCGCTGCTCAACGTGGCCGTGGGATATC
>JABDRA010000522.1 GCA_013041995.1 Anderseniella sp.
CGCCAGACGTACAGTTCGCCGCGGGTAAACTGCAGGGACAACTCAGGCACTTTCGCAAACTGTTCACCTGGAATATCAAGCTTGATTGTGAACGACGCGCCGGGACGCAGCCCGTCATCGGGATTCGGGATGGACACGCGCACCCTGGTGGTGCGACTGGATGCGGTGATGCGGCTGTCGATCGCAGAAACCGTGCCTTCAAAATATTCTCCGGGCACCGATGCTGTCGTGGCTGTGACAAGCATGCTTTCCCTCACACGCGACAGGAATGTCTCCGGCAACTCGAACTGGACCAGGATGATACTCCTGTCATCATAGCTCGCAATGTCGGTCTGGGTATCGACCCAGGCGCCAACCTCAACTTCAGCTATTCCTGAAATACCGTCAAACGGAGCCCTCAGGACCCGATCGTTCAAGGCTTCCTTCGCGCGTTCAAGTTCAAGTCTTGCGACCTCCGCGGCCGTTCGCAATTCCTGCAGGCGTGCAAGCGCCGTATTACCGGTGGTTCTTAACGTCTCGCCACGCTGGAACACACGATTGCCTTCATCCAGTCTCGCCTGGGCTATTTTGACGGCAAGTTCTTGGTCGGTGTCATCCAGGGTCAGTAGAATATCATCTCTCGAGAATTTCTTTCCGGGCTCGATTGCGATGCTTTCCACTTTTCCTGCTGCTTCTGATCGCAGCGAGACCGAGCGTAAGGCGCGTCCCGTTCCTACAACCTGGAGACTGAGCGCATCGTTTGCGAACTCGACCGGTGCAACTATGACCGGAACACTGGTCCCGGCCCGTGAAGATCGATTATCAGGCGCTTCGGAGGCCAAGCCTACTGCGAGACGCAAGCTGTCCTGATTGTACCACGCAAGTGCAACTACGCCTGCAAGCAGTGACACAAGGGTGATTTGCCTGAAAGCGGAAACCTGCCTGATCATTTCGAAGTATTCCTATCGCTTGTCGAGTTCCCTCATTGACAGCCTATCAGATTGTCTGCGGCCCGCGAATTGAGCCTTCAACCAGATCAGTCAACGCCCAAACACAGCAGTATGACGATCGACAAGTAGTCATTCCGGCATCCCTTCGCAAACATATGCGTAGCATTATAGAGCCAAAGTTAGACGGTACACCAACACCTCCTGATCAGTTGGGCGATTGTTTCTCCGATGAGTGCTTCAGCAGGGATTCTAAGTCGCCATTTGCCGTGACCTTGATGGATGGCAGCCTGTAGTATATCCGTTGCATACAACACCGGGCCATCTACGTTGGAAAACCGATGTGCCGCGGGTGTCAGATCAATGCAGTCCCACGAGCGCACGACGCTACTCCCGCGGCAGCTTCTTTTCGTCCACTCTCAAGGCGTCGGCGAGCCGGGTCTTGGCTGAGCCGGGTCTTAGTGGCCTGGGCTGGCTTTCGTGCGGCGACCAGCCGGTGAGGTAGATCATCTGGAAGGTGGCGCGGACGCGGTTGTCGGGGTCTGAAAAGTTCTGGTCGTAGTGCGCGCATGCCATGGCCATGAGGCCGGGGGTCACCAGCGAGCGGCGGCGCTCCGCCATGCTGTTTGACAGACCCAGCGCCTTCAGATCCTTCATCAGCGCCAGGCCATTGTCATAACGAACCTTCAGCCGGTCGGTGTCCACGACGGGCAGGGCGAATCCGGCCCGCTGCAACAGGCCGCCTGCATCACGAACATCACAAAAGGGTGCAACCCGAGGAGAGGCTCCCCCGGTCATCATGGTTTCCGCCTGCAACCAGCTGGCGCGTAATTCATGCAGGCTTTCACCGCCCAGCATCGCAGCAAGCAACACGCCGTCCGGCCTCAGGGCCTGGCGCAACCGGGACAGACTGCCGGGCAGGTCGTTTGCCCATTCAAGGCCCGGGCAGGCGAAGATACAGTCAAAGGCCTCCGCCGGCAGGTTGGGGTTGTCCAGAAACACCCGGTCCCCGGCCAGTATGGAAATGTCGGTAATGGCGCCGTCCCCGCTCAATCGAGACCTGACAGCGTCAGCTATACGCGACGCATCATGGCTGATGATCGCAACGTTGGAGAACTTGCGTGAAATGGTCTCAAACCGATCGATCAACTCTGTTGTGGCCACATCGTCCAGAAAACCGGGCAGATTGCCGTTCGCTGCTGCACGGGTCAGATTGCGCAGCAGGGTTGTCTGGTCAAACAGGTTCGGTATGTCGGAAGCAGGCATTGTCATGAGCGCCAGATAAGTCGAGCCTTGTGGTTTGCGCAAGTATGCAAATTGAGGTGAAAGCGATATCGTAGTGCAGGCAATGCATTGAACGATGAGGGTGGTTTAAAAAGCCATGCAGGACACAGTCAGCCATATTGTCCGTGCCGGCAGGCGGTTTGCCGGTGACGTGCTGGATATGGTCTTGCCGGTGACGTGTGGCGTCTGCGAGCGCCCGGTGTCAGGTGCCGGCGGGCTGTGTGAAGTCTGTTGGAGCGATCTTGAAATGATCTCCCAGCCTGTCTGTGACGCCTATGGAACGCCGTTCGTATTCGACGAAGGTCACGGTGCGGTGTCCGCACGTGCCATCGCCAACCCGCCGTTGTGGGAC
>JABDRA010000530.1 GCA_013041995.1 Anderseniella sp.
GTATCTGTTCGCCGGCAAATTGATCGGTATCAAGGTCCCTCACCCCCGACAGTTCTATTGCGCACCTGCGAACGGCAACTTTGTTGATTTGGGGAAGAATCAGCTAAGTGTCTCAATCAGGCGGTTCACAACTGGTGAATCGGTAAACTCGATGGATAGTGGGTGTCATGGGTATCTCATCAGCCGGTAAATTCAGAGCTCACTCGGGCTATGATAAGCATCTCGCCATTATAATGGTGCTCATGCTGTCTCTGTTTCTGTTGGCGAGTGCCAACCGGCCCGCACTGGCGAGGCCTGCATTCAGTGCAATCACTGTGGATGCCTCAACCGGCAAAATCATCTATTCCGAAAATGTTGATGCCAAACGGTATCCGGCCTCACTGACAAAAGTCATGACGCTTTACCTGATGTTTCAGGAAATCGAAGCCGGACGCATGTCGTTTTCCACGCCCATGAAAGTGTCAAAGCTTGCCGCAGCGCAGCAACCGTCAAAGCTTGGATTGAGAGTTGGCTCAACCATCACCGCCCGCAATGCGATGTTTGCGCTCATCACCAAGTCCGCCAACGACGCCGCCATGGTGGTTGCTGAACACATCGGTGGTTCCCAGAAAGGCTTTGCCCAGCGCATGACCCGCCAGGCTCGCGCCATGGGCATGACCCGGACCAAATTCACCAATCCAAACGGTCTGCCCGACAAGCGTCAGGTGACAACCGCCAGAGACATGGCGACACTTGGCCTGCGCATCCAGCGCGACTTTCCGAAATATTACAAACATTTCGCGACGCGCTCGTTCAAGTACGGCAAGCGCAAGTACCGCAACCACAACCGACTTCTCGGCAAACTGAAAGGTGTTGATGGAATCAAGACAGGATATACCCGTGCTTCCGGGTTTAACCTGTTGTCTTCACGAACCCTCGGCACTCGGAGTCTTGTAGCGGTGGTCATTGGCGGGCGCAGCGGCCGCTCGCGGAATGCGTTCATGACCAAGATCCTGAAACGGGACCTGCGAAAGGCATCTCGCGGCAGCAAGAAAATCGCCATGGTTGCCGGAAATCCGCCCGGTTATAATGCATCAGCAGCAGCGCGCGCGTCGAAAATCAACAAGGCGAAGTCAGAGACCCCCTCCGATACGGATTCCAGATTCGTCCCCATCCCCCGTGAAAAACCTGTTCTTGAACAAACTGACACCGCGCAACTCGCCAAGCTGGCTTCGGCATATGAACATACCGTACCGGCGGCTGATCCCGTCGGCGCACTGGTGGCCTTAAACCCGCAACCGACGGTTTCCCGTGAAGCCGATACCGCCGTGACCGCAAACGGCGTCACATTCAAGGCCGTGGTTGTTCCGTCGACCGCCAACAAACGCGACAGTCTGATGGCAGCCGATGCAAGCGGGCTACCGACCAAGCCTGCGGAAGCGGGAAAAGATCAATCCAGAATTCAGCCGTCCGCACGACGGGTATTGCAGGCACCCGTTCAAACCGGATCGGATTCCGAGGCCCAGGCCGCAGTGGCATCTGATGACGATCAGACAGGAAAACAACGGACAGAATCAACTCATCAAACCTCGTGGAACATCCAGATCGGCGCATTTCCGACCCGTGAAGGCGCCCGCGACAGGCTCGCTGCTGCCAAGACTAGCCGGGTCGCGGAACTGCAGAAAGCGACACCGTTCCTCATGCCTGTTGCCAAGGATGGCAGTACGCTTTATCGCGCCCGCTTTTCAGGCCTGAGCAAAATGCAGGCCACGCGTGCCTGCCGGCAGCTCAAACGGGCTGGGGTGGGATGTTTTCCGCTGGCACCCACGAGTTAGGGCAACAAATTTGGCAGGAAACATCGCCCCCGTCCGGTGAAACATCCGGGCAGGTTTTTCATTGTTCTGCCTGCCTGTTGTCGGTCAACACATCATTTGCCTCATTTATACGAGCGGCCAGATAGGCTGAACCACCACTATCGGGATGATGTTTCTTCATCATCTTACGGTATGCGGCACGGATATCTTTCTCGCTCGCACCTTCTTTAAGCCCGAGGACATCCAGTGCATCCTGCCTGCTCATCGATCCCGCAGCCTGGCTGCCACCGGCCGATCCCGCCTGCTCGCGCCACTGAGGGTGGACGCGATCCAGATAGGCCATGAGGAGAGCTTCACTCTGGTCTCCCGCCGACACGCACTCGCCCAGCAGTTTTAAGAGTTCCGGCAGGTCCAGTTCAGACAACTGCCGCCCGGTATTGCTGCCGGACAATATGGCTCCATCCATGGAGCCGTCATCGTGGTTCAGCCACATGTCCAGTATCGACGTGCGCACACTGGATTTCTGGCCAGTCGACTTGTTGGTACGGTTGAAGC
>JABDRA010000542.1 GCA_013041995.1 Anderseniella sp.
CTATCTCACATCTGACGGACTACGTGAGAGACCCGGTGAGGAGCTGGCCCTCAGTCTCAACTCACCACAGACAACCGGACGCGACGGCGGCGAGTTTTGCGTTATCTGGATGGGGCCGGAGTTTGCCGGCGATCAGGCCCGCGATGATGCAGGTTCGCTGGTGTTCGATACGCAGGCTCTGGGGGCTGACATGGACCTGGTCGGCCAGGCCGAACTGGAACTGGAGTTTTCCAGTGACAAGCCTGTTGCCCTCGTGGCTGTACGACTGAGCGATGTGCGCCCGGACGGCAGTGTCTCGCGCATCAGCTATGGGCTGCAGAACCTGACCCACATTGTCAGTCACGAGCATCCTGCACCGCTCGAACCGGGTGAACGGTATTTTTGCCGGATCAGGCTGGATGATGTGGCCCGCACCTTGCCGGCAGGCCACAAGCTGCGACTGTCAATATCGACCAGCTACTGGCCGATGATGTGGCCGGCACCTGAACCGGTTACACTGGATATACATACCGCCAGGTCCTGGCTGACGGTTCCGGTACGCACGCCTGTGCCAGGCGAAGTTGCGCCTGCCTTTCCCGAACCGGTTTCCGCACCACCTGCCGAGCTCATCGAACTGCGCGCGCCGTCACATTCGCGCGAACAGGCCGAGGATGAAGCAACCGGCGAGGTTACCATTGCAATCGTTGATGATTTCGGCCTGTACCGGAACGCAGAACATGGCCTGATTACCGGTGAGGTGGGCCGCGAAACCCACAGCATTCGCGCGAACGATCCGCTGTCGGCCCGCCTGACCACCCACTGGACCCAGGAAATCCAGCGCGATGACATTGTGCTGCGTACGGAAACCTGGTCGGCAATGCACTCATCAGCCGGTCATTTTCACCTGACCGCCCGCATCGAAGCCTGGCACAATGACAAGCTGGTGTTCGAACGTGATTTCGCTGAAGACATCGAGCGTGACCTGAACTGACAAAACTGATTACCCGCAATCAGATGATGTTATTTCGACTGGGCTTCATCGATGATGGCGTTGAGCCTGTCCGGTTCAACCAATACCAGGCCACCGCGGGTTTTCTCGATTATGGACTTGCGTGACAGCGTGGCCAGCTCGCGGGTTACCACTTCGCGCTGGGTGGAAATCCTGTCGGCAAGTTCACGCTGCAATGGTGGTGGCGACACGATACGTTGTTTCTCATTGCCCATGCGGGGGCGTGACAGTCGCAACAATTCTGCACACAGGCGCTGCTTTGCCGTCAGGAAGGCATACTCGCCCAGGCGCTGGTTCAGGGTGCGTACCCGATCCGCCAGCATCTTCATCACCGACAGTCCGACCGACGGTATGGTGGTGCAGGCATCGCGGAACACCGCAGCCGGCATCACGCAGATGCGGGTTTTCTCTAACGCTGTCACATTGGCCGACCGCGGCAACCCGTCAATGGCCGCCATCTCGCCGAAATACCGGCCACCCTGCATGTCATCAAGAATGACCTCGCGTCCAGACGCCGTACGCAGCAGAATCCGGACCCGGCCGTCGACCACGAACAGCACTTCAGCCGTCTCGTCTTCATAATCGATGATGAGTTCGTTCTCGGCAACAGACCGCCAGACGCAATGCACCGACAACCGGCGGGCATCGCCATCTCCCAATGCTGCAAACAGCGGTATTTCCCTGATCTCATCCACGGCGGCGATGATGTGCTGCAATGAGTTTTTTTTCAACCATTATACCAAAGGAAGTAATTATTAACCCATTTGACCGATTTTTCGCGTTTGCTGGCTAGGCATGCTTCACGCCTTGGTCTTGCCGACCACAAGTGGAGCATAACGATGTCCAGCGGGCGCGAAAAACCGGCCTTTGGTGGGCCAAATCCGTCCATCTGGTGCGTTGCGGCGCTTGCCCGATGCACCGCATCGCACTGCGCGCCGCGCCTGCCAGAGTAGCCGGATTTGACTCCATCAAATGGGTTAATAATTACTTCCTTTGGTATTACCGCACGTAAAATCGAATGAGCACGAG
Organism: Anderseniella sp.; assembly: GCA_013041995.1. Taxonomy (GTDB): domain Bacteria; phylum Pseudomonadota; class Alphaproteobacteria; order Rhizobiales; family Aestuariivirgaceae; genus Anderseniella. The sequence continues at coordinate 2,018 of JABDRA010000542.1, forward strand.
ATGTGCACATTCTCACATAACGAAAACGTGAGCGGGACTAGGATAGCAACCAACAACAAGACACAGACAAACATGGAGGTGATTTGAGATGACGCTCTATGCACATAACCAAATACTACCATTGTCGCTGGTCATCGGCCTGTTTTTAATTGCGATGATCTGGGTGACCAATACCTCCCTCGACAGACAGCCCGCGATTGTTTCGAAAGTGGCGTCCATAATGCCGCACCAGCAAGTTGCAAACGTCGAAACAAGCAATTGTTACAAATACTTGCGAACGGCACGAAGCGCAGGTTCCAGCTATTGGTGGCAGAAGTATAAGAGCTGCATTGCAGCAATTTAGCTGAAGCAACCAATTCGGGATGCAGGGTTCCACCCCCGGGCCCTGCATCCCACGACCTGTTGTGGAACAGCTTGTGGCAGGTTAATTGCCCGTACCTGATCCAGGGTCGCGAACCTACGCGTTCTGACCAATGAATCCGGCAATCGCGCCTGCGGCCGCACTCCAGTTTTCCTGAACTGTGAGCCCTGACTTTTTTGGCGGGGCGAGATCATGATTGCCGGAAGCGGACCAGAAAACCTGCATGTTGGCCGGCAGATCATAGCCTGACACATCATCCGTGTTGCCTAACGGGTCACGCTCACCCTGCACGACCAGCGCCGGGCAGGTAATCGCCGGCAGGTGCGAGGTGCGCAAGGCATCAGGCTTGCCGGGCGGGTGAAACGGATAGCCCAGGCACACCAGACCGGCGATATCATCGCCGTCTTGCAGGTCAGCGGCAATCATGCTGGCCACCCGGCCCCCCATGGACTTTCCGCCAATGAACACCGGGGTGTTCGGAAACCGCGAGATGACCTGCCGGAATTCCTCGATCAGGCCCGGCAACCGAGGCGGAGGGCGCCTTTTGCCGTCGGCCCGGCGCGCGCGCATGTAGGCGAATTCAAATCTCACCACATGAATGTCAAAACCTGCCAGCAGGCCTGCCATTTCGGTCATGAAACTTGAGTCCATTGGCGCACCGGCGCCATGGGCCAGCAACAAAACCGGGCCATCCGCTGGGCCATCATGCAGGAAAGGTGTGGGGGCAGACGTCATGAATCCTCAACCGGTCGACCGGGGGCAGGTCCCGGCTCAGTATGGAGATTGCGGGAAAAAGCGATTGTAAATCAGGGCGAACCGCCCAGATGACTGCAAGCGGTCGAGGCCATAATCAAGCACTTTGCGCAAATCATTGTCCTCGCGGCGCACCGCCATGGACAGCGGTTTCGAAAACCTGGAATTGTCCAGATAGCCACGCCCGACAAAATGGCAGCATTGCCTGGAAATCGTGCCCTGCAGCCAGAACATCAGGCGAAACGCGTCATCAAACACAACATCAACCTTGCCGGTACGGGCGGCTTCATAGAGATCTTCGTGGTTTGGGAAAGACACCAGCAACGAACGGTTGAAATACCGTTTGATGAAGCTGGCATGGGTTGTGCCTTCGCGAACCCCGATGCGTTTGCCGGCCAGGGTGCGAACATCGGTCTTTCTGATCGGGCTGGAGGTTCGCGCCGCAAACCGGCCGAACGGGCGCAGGAACGGCCGGGTAAACTCGAGTTTTGCAAAATCCAGCTCATCGCTCGCTTTCATGTAAACCGCGACATCGGCCTCCTTGCCGGTCAGGGCGCCTTCCATCTTGTCCGTATCCTGGATCACGAATTCGCATTTTATTTTCAGGTCCGTACACATGGCATCGACGGACAGCGGCAGAAATCCCGTCAGGGCGCCGGCAGTATCCCGGAACGCAAACGGCGGAAACTCGGTATCCACGGCAAACCGGACACGGCGCACCTTGCGCAGGCTGGTCGTCACATCGGCTTTCGCAACCTGCCGGAACAAGGGCAACTCGTCTGCCGCCAAAGCGCGCGCAGCGCTGCCCATGACACCAATCAGGGCGGCAAAAGCAGCGATTAGAATGTATGAGAGCCACCCACTTCTGCGGATGTGCAATGCAACAGCGTTCATTCCGGCCTCGGCTCAAACCACATCACTCAAGTCGCGCAAACCAAAGACTGCGGACACGGATTAGCAGTAGCGAATTTGCACAGGCATAGAAAGACCTGACGGGCTGTAATCGAGGCTAAACTTGAAAAAATAATGATTGCGGCGAATTGCAACAAAGTAGCTGCAAGGCACTGGAGCGGGTGAAGGGAATCGAACCCTCGTCTTAAGCTTGGGAAGCTTCTGCTCTGCCATTGAGCTACACCCGCCAACCGTGGCTCAATTAAACGCCATCACCTCAGCGTTGTGTCAACCGGGATCACGCCGTCCTGACAATTATGTCATCATGTGGATTTCATGTAGTCTCGACGCCTTGATAACGCTAGTTTCCCCGCTCATGAATGAAATTTCCAATCCGCTCGTTGCCGAGTTCGAGCCTATCGACCCGGCGAAGTTCAAGAACCCGGACCTTACGGCCCTGGGAGAAGTGCGTGCCAGTGTCGCCCTGAGCGCGCTGGAAACGTTGTGGATCAATACCGGCACCCTGTGCAACATCACCTGTGCCAACTGCTATATTGAATCGTCGCCAACAAATGACCGGCTGGAGTATTTCAGGCTGGCTGACGCTGTGTCGCTGTTGGACGAGATTGCAGAGCTGAAGCTGGGCACGCGGGAAATCGCCTTTACCGGCGGTGAACCGTTCATGAATCCCGACATGCTGGCCATGATGGAAGCAGCGCTTTGCCGCGGCCATGACGTGCTGGTGCTGACCAACGCCATGCAGCCCATGCAGAGGCTGAAAATCAAGACCGGGCTGGTTAACCTGAACGGACGCTATCTGGGCCGCATCACCCTGCGTGTCAGCCTGGATCATTACGGCAAGGCCCTGCATGAGGAAGAGCGCGGACCAGACACCTGGGACAAGGCGGTTGCCGGCATGGACTGGCTCAACGCGCGAGGCTTCCGGATCGCCATTGCCGGGCGCACCTGCTGGGGCCAGACCGACGATATGTCCCGCACCGGTTACCGCGACCTGATTGCCGTGCGCGGCTGGCGGATTGACCCGGCCGACCGGGGCCAGCTGGTGCTGTTTCCGGAAATGAACGAAAAAGTCGATGTCCCTGAAATAACCACCGCGTGCTGGGACATTTTAAGCAAACGCCCGGACGAGCAGATGTGCGCGACAAGCCGCATGGTGGTCAAGCGCAAGGGCGCAGATGCACCTGCCGTGATGCCGTGCACCCTGCTGCCTTATGACGGCGACTTTGAAATGGGGCCTGACCTTGCCTCAACACTCAAGGCCGACGGTGGCAACTTCTCTGACGGGGCGGTTAAGCTGAACCACCCGCATTGTGCGAAGTTCTGCGTGCTTGGCGGGGCCAGTTGCTCGGGTTGAGTGGGTGACGTGCGGGGTTTTATATCGCTCACGCAAGCAACCTTCGGCTGCGCCTTTTTTGGTGGTCGAACAGCTTATCCGCCTGCGGCGGGCCGTTCTCCGAGCCAGAACTCCTGTCATCCCCATGAAAATGGGGATCCTGTGTCTTCGATTTGGTGTAGCTTTGGCAGCGGGAAGGAGATCGTTGGGATCCTGGCCGTTTGACGGGCCGTGCATTGGCCTGATCCCTTCCCGCC
>JABDRA010000549.1 GCA_013041995.1 Anderseniella sp.
TCGAGAATATCCAGTCCTTCATTGAGTTCTGCGATCTCGATCGTCAACGGCATCAGGAACTTGATGACTTCATCATGGGAGCCTGCACGTTCAAAGATGGCTCCGTTCTTGAAAGCCTGTGCCGTAATGGCAGCGGCCTTCTTCGGATGTTTGCAGCAAATGCCGCGCATCATCCCGCGGCCGCGAAGTTCAACCACTTCACGAGGATAGAGCTTCATGATTTTCTGCAGACGCTTGTCCAGAACTTGCGCTTTTGCTGCAATGGCGTCCGCGAACTCATCCGTGCGCCAGTAATGATCAAGCGCTGCCGCAGCAGTGACAAAGGCATGGTTGTTGCCCCGGAAGGTGCCGTTGTGTTCAGCAGGCTTCCACTGGTCGTGCTCCGGCTTGAGCAGAACAACAGCCATCGGCAGGCCATATCCGGAAATCGACTTCGACAGTGTGACGATATCAGGCACGATACCGGCTTCGGTGAAGCTGAAGAAGCTGCCGGTGCGGCCACATCCTGCCTGAATGTCGTCGACGATCAGCAGGATCTTGTTGCGTTTGCAGATCGTTTCCAGCCGGCGCAGCCATGCGGCGCTGGCCGTGTTGATGCCGCCTTCGCCCTGAACCGTCTCAACGATCACTGCTGCGGGATGGTCCAGGCCGCTGGCAGGATCACCCAGCATGGCTTCCATATAGTCTAGCGTGTCGGTTTCAGGGCCCATGTAGTTGTCGTAGGGCATGGAAACAGCACCTTGCAGCGGCAGTCCGGCTGCACCGCGGAAGTGGCTGTTGCCGGTCAGCGCAAGCGAGCCCATGCTGACACCGTGAAACCCGTTGGTGAACGAAATCACCGTAGACCTGCCGGTGACCTTGCGGGCAATCTTGATTGCGGCTTCCACGGCATTGGTGCCGGTTGGCCCGGTGAACTGGACCTTGTAGTCAAGCCCGAGCGGTTCCAGGATTGCGTCATTGAACGAGCGCAGGAACTTTTCCTTGGCGCAGGTGTGCAGGTCCAGGGAATGGGTAATGCCGTCGTCGGTGATGTAATCCAGCAGTGCCTGCTTCAGCACCGGATTGTTATGGCCGTAGTTGAGAGAGCCGGCACCGGCCAGAAAATCAAGATACCTTCGGCCATCCTTGTCCCAGATAACCGCGCCCCTGGCCTGGTTGCACAATAGCGGGAAGGCACGGGCGTACGACTGGACCGACGATTCCTTCAGCGCAAAGATGTCTGCCTGTGGGGTTGGGGCGGTTGTGTTGTCTTTGTGCACGGCAGGTCTCCTTGGTGAAATATCGCGTTGGATCAGGTGGCATTGCCGGTTCGAAACAGCATCGCGCGACCGATCGGACCGCTTGGAGCGGTGGCCGGACCTCGGCGCGATAGGTGTATTGCGCGATTGAATGATCTCGGTGTCGACTGGAAACTCCAGGCGCACAAATCGGTAGGCGTCTAGTTTCGTACGAAACAGGCCGCCATGGGCGTTGCGATCATCACGAACCGACCAGACAAATGGTCGAACTTCGCAGATGTATACTTTCTCCAACTTGCCAGGAACCTGACGGTTTTCTGGTGACCCACATTTACTTTTCCACATAGCGGCATCCTTACGCTTACTCACTCACTCGCAGGCGCCTCTGACTTGAAGCAACCCGAACTGTCCCGCCTCACTCCAACTAATCGAAAAACTACAACTCATCCGCCGCATAAGCTGAAGTTGCATATCTCTCGATGTTCAAAAACCTCCTGAATGTGTTTCGTGTCGATACACTTTTCGACACTTCTTAAACTGCTTCCCATACCCAGCAACAATCGTGCCATCTCCTTACGTAAGCTATGGATATAATAGTATAACGGGTGGAGTGCTGCCTTGACGCTGATCATTGGCAACTCGGCCATGATCGTTTAACGAGTACACTCACACATGAACCTGGCAGCCGACCATCCCGAAGACGTCCACTTTCAGGGACGAGGCCGCGACCCTGCATATCGCAGGAGCAATGCCCGTGTTGTGCCAATAGGCGACGTACGATTGAGCTGATGAAATCTACGGATCATCTATTGGTACGGACACTGAGGATAGATGCTGGCGAAAGCCCGGTATGTGACAATTCGCACACGGCACAATTCACGCGTGCATGTGCGATATGGATGGCCGACGATGTCATCAGATCGCGACAGTACTTCACACTACAGGACTGTGTGCGGGGGAGGCGGGCTTAGGCTTCCTCATCAATGAGATGACCGGACCGGCACATCGAACCGGCAACGCTTTTGATTGCCGGAATATGAGCTTGTTGAAAACATGATTATTCGTGCAAACAATCTGGCGGAGCGTACCGATGCCCTTTGATGACAAAATTGAACTGATTGCCAAGCTCAAGCCCGAAAACCCCGCCAACATAGCATTGCAGAGTTTCGATCCAGTCTATTTCGAAACGCTTGATGCAGGTAGCCAGAACCGGCTGATGGCCTGCCTCAACTCAGGAATTGAAAACCCGACAAGCGAGATGGGGTGTTATGCCTGCCAGCCAAGCGATTACGACGATTTCCGCCCATTTTTCGCCAAGGCCCTGGCGGCCTATCACAAAGTCTCCGAGGACGCACAACACAAAAACAACTGGTCTCTTGAGCGGGTGGAAGACCTACCGGAAGGCGGCGTTCTCGACCTTGCTGCTATTGGCCTGCCGGCACTGTCGATGCGCGTCCGGGTCGGGCGCAACCTGGCTGAATTTCCCCTGCCGGGCAGCATGACGCGTAACGATCGTGTCTTGCTTGAAACCCGGATGATGGGCGCATTCGGCAAACTCATTGCTGATCCCGATTACGGCGGTGCCTATCATTCATTGACCCCCGGAAGCCCAAACGAGATTGATGCGGCTGCCTACCAAAAGCTTGTCGATGACCACATCATGTTCAAGGACATGAGCAACGATACCTATCTGACCGCTGCCGGGATCGCCTCAGATTGGCCGTACGGGCGCGGATGTTACGTTTCAGCAGACCGCGGCTTCATCATCTGGGTGGGTGAGGAGGATCATCTGCGCATCATGTGCATGGAGCGTGGCACGATCCTCAACCGTGTATTCGACAGGCTGAAAGTCGCACTTGATGTCGTTGCAGGCATTGAAGGGCTCGAGTTTGCCATGTCAGGTGATTACGGTGTTGTTACTTCCTGCCCGACCAACCTTGGAACGGGAATGCGCGCATCGGTGCATATTCAATTGCCAAACTTGACTTCGGACGGGACCGACAAACGCGCAAAACAGATTGCAAAACCCCTTGGTCTCTCAGTACGCGGCGCCGGCGGCGAACACACACCGATTGGCGCTGATGGCACAGTAGATATTTCACCATCGGCGAGGTTCTGCATCACCGAAGCAGAAATCATTGCAGCACTCTACAAGGGAATCTCCCTGCTGAAAAAGGAAGAAGACAGCATAGCCTGATGAGATAAAGAACCTCAAACGCCTG
>JABDRA010000554.1 GCA_013041995.1 Anderseniella sp.
CGTGTTCGGCGATGCAACAGCCGAAGTGATTGTGCTCACTGATGGTGTCTGGGTGCCCACGACCGTCAACCTGTACGATGCAGTGTTCAGCAGTGCCCAGTACACATCGACAGATGGGGGCATCGATGGTTTCGCGCAGGCGGCTGATGATGCGCGAGCCGTGATCGAGTTCGTGCACGAATACAGTGTGCCCGAGACACCTGCAACCAACTAGACGTCTGGGGAAAACAGAAACGCGGCCGCGGGAGTTGAAGCTTCCGCGGTTCGGCTATTTGACAGGTCAGCTTGCCAATCATGCGGCGCTAACCAGCAAACATTGTAGTCCCCGCCGAAACGGACCCTGACTGCGCTATAGCGACGGTTCTGGATGGCTCAGTATGGCAAATTGCTGTTGCCGACGGTCATGTGCACTGCATGACAAGGCCGTGGGCGTTTGGCATCGCAACCAGATCAAGGCCGAATTTTGACGGCTCGGCACCTGTTTTTCCTTGGAACCTCATGGCCCAGGCTGTCTTCCGGACAACCCGACACTTCCTTATCTCCGACCGATTTGATTGTGACAGTGGTGTCGCGTAGCTTCTTGGTGATCTGAGACGGTGTTGAAGCCGTTTAAGCGAACTGGGGGACTTGATGGCAAGAGATCTAAGCACCGACGACATGGTTATCCTGCTGGAGCGCCTGAGCAGGCTGGTGCGGGCGCAGGAGCATGCATCCGACCTCAACCCTGCGCAGTGGGAAGCGCTGCGCTATCTGTCGCGGTGCAATCGTTTTTCCAATGCCCCGGCCGCCCTGACCCGCTACCTGTCCGCGACCAAGGGAACCATATCGCAAACCCTGATCGCCCTGGAACGCAAGGGCCTGGTCAGCAAAGCACCGAGGCCGGGCCAGGCGCGTTCGGTCGTTCTGGGGCTGACATCACACGGTGAGGCAAAGCTGCGCGATGATCCGTGGCAACAGGTGTCCGCCATGATCGAGGAAAGCGGCCCAAAAACCCGCAAGAAACTTGCCGCCGGATCACAAAAACTGGTCAATCACATCATCAAATCACGCGGCCTGCCGAGTTTCGGATCATGCGAAACATGCCGGTATTTCCGTGAAGGCGGCGCGCCTGATGACGTCAAGGGCAAACACTGTTGCCTGCTGTTTGAAGAGCCGGTCACCAAGACCGAAGCCGGAAAAATCTGCGCCAGCCACGATACCGCGTGAGCGCATGGACCTTTCACCGTATTGAGCCGATACCCTACTCCGCAGCGATCCGTACGGCCGGTCCTGCGGCCAGAACTTCCGTTTCAACGTGGTCTGCAAACTTCTCGAAATTGTCCACAAACATCGTGACCAGTTCGCTGGCTTTCGCATCATAGGCTGCTGGGTCAGCCCAGGTGCCGCGCGGCTCAAGGATTGCACTGTCCACGTTGGGGACCGACATCGGCACCTCAAAACCGAATGACGCATCGATGCGCATCGGCACATCGTTGAGACTGCCGTCAAGGGCAGCGGCCAACAGTGCGCGGGTTGCCTTGATCGGCATGCGATGACCTTCGCCGTAAGGCCCGCCGGTCCAGCCGGTATTGACCAGCCAGCATGTGGCGCCATGCTCGGCAATCAGCCCTTTCAGCAGATTACCGTAAACGCTCGGGTGACGCGGCATGAAGGGCGCGCCGAAACAGGTCGAGAACGTCGCCACGGTGCCTTTGACACCCTTTTCGGTGCCGGCCACCTTGGCGGTGTAACCGGACAGGAAGTGATACATGGCCTGATGCGGCGTCAGCCGCGCGATCGGCGGCAGCACGCCGGAGGCATCCGCAGTCAGCATGATGACATTTTTCGGATGCGGCGCAGTGCCGTCTTCCGACGCGTTCGGAATGAAGTGCATCGGGTAGGCAACCCGGCCATTTTCGGTCAACGAGACATCATCAAAGTCCGGTGTCCTGGTGTCCGGGTCGACCATGACGTTTTCCAGGATCGAGCCCCAGCGCTGCGTGGTCGCATAAATCTCCGGCTCGGCTTCGGCAGACAGATTGACCGTTTTGGCGTAGCACCCGCCTTCAAAGTTGAAGATACCGTTTGGCGACCAGCCGTGTTCATCATCACCGACAAGCGTGCGCGACGCATCCGATGACAATGTGGTCTTGCCGGTGCCCGACAGACCGAAGAACAGCGCAGATGTACCATCATCACCGGCATTGGCCGAACAGTGCATTGGCATGATGTTCTTTTCGGGCAGGAAGTAATTGAGGGTGCCGAACACCGACTTCTTGGTTTCACCGGCATACTCGCTGTCGCCGATCAACACCAGTTTTTCGGTCAGATCGATGGCAATGACCGTTTCGGTGCGCGAGCCGTGTTTTGCAGGGTCAGCCTTGAAGCTGGGCTGATTGATGATTGTCAGCTCCGGTGTGAAATCCATGACCTCGGCACGGGACGGGCGGCGCAGCAAATAGCGGATAAACAATGCATGCCAGGCAAACTGGGTCACCACGCGAACCTTGATGCGGTGTTCAGGGTCTGCCCCACCATACAAATCCTGGACAAACAGGCGTTTTCCTGTGGCGTGATCCAGGAAGTCTGATTTCAGGGCGGCGAAATGGTTAGGGGACATGGCCTTGTTATTGTCCCACCAGATCTTGTCTTCGGTATTGGCGTCGCGAACGATGAACTTGTCCTGGGCAGACCGGCCGGTGTGTTTGCCGGTGACAACGGCCAGCGCACCACTTTCGGTCACCATGCCTTCGTCCAGCTTGAGCGACATCTCGAAAAGCTGCGCGGCATTCAGGTTGTAATGAACCTCTGCCGCCCCATTGATTTTGGTTGTCTCTATCGGAAAGACTGGATTGAAATGGCCTGTGTGTTGCAACGCGCTACTCCTGAAACAGTAATGAAAGGCACACGGCACATAAGGGCCATGACATTGTTCATTACGTCTGTGATCTCTTTATCTGTGCATGAAACGGGGTGTGATTTCACGGCGCATCGCCCTCAGCAGAACCCAGTACGGAAAGTAAACTAAGCAATCTTTCGCTTGCCTTCAAGCAGTCAAAGGTGCGATTTACGATTTCTGTTGATAGCGCAATTGTGGCCAATACCGCCAAAGTGCCGGGCTCGACGAACGGCCGCAGCTGTCACATTTTAGTGCCCGCACTTGTTATCTGTCGGCTGTGCCATCATATAGGGAAGATGTTTTACCTCGCGACAGCGTAAAACATCCTGCCACAATTTGTGCCAGATCAGTCTTTACGGCTCGCCACTAGGACGGAGATAAAGCATTGGGAAAACGCATGCCAACAATTGCGCTCGTTGATGACGACCGGCATATTCTGACATCGGTGTCCATGGCACTGGAGGCAGAAGGCTACAGCACCAGCACCTATACGGATGGCGTCGCAGCGCTGCAGGGGTTGGAAGACACACCACCGGACATGGCAATCTTCGATATCAAGATGCCACGCATGGACGGCATGGAACTATTGCGCCGACTGCGCCAGAAATCGGACCTGCCGGTTATCTTCCTGACGTCCAAGGACGAGGAAATTGACGAGCTGTTCGGCCTGAAAATGGGCGCAGACGACTTTATCCGCAAACCGTTCTCGCAACGCCTGCTGGTTGAACGTGTCAAGGCGGTGTTACGCCGTGCACAGAACCGCGAAGGCATCGAGGTTACCGGCGAAGCCAGCAAGATTATCGAACGTGGCCGCCTGATGATGGATCCGGACCGTCATTCCAGCACATGGGACGGAAAAGGGGTCACTCTGACCGTCACCGAGTTTTTGATCCTGCAGGCGCTCGCGCAGCGCCCGGGCATCGTCAAGAGCCGCGATTCACTGATGGATGCCGCTTATGACGACCAGGTCTATGTTGATGACCGCACAATCGACAGTCACATCAAGCGGCTGCGCAAGAAATTCAAGGTAGTCGATGACGATTTTGACGCTATCGAGACGCTCTATGGGGTTGGATACCGGTTCCGCGAGATGTAAAACGAACGTGGCTAGATCAGGATGAATTCTGGGTGAATTAACCGGAATAGTGTACCTGATCGCTTTCAAAATGCCAGACCACCACGGGGTTCACCGAAACCCCTGGTGGTCTGTCAGCGTTTCAGTAGGGACGGCCAATGACGATCCAATCGGATCTTGGACATAGCGACCGGACGGCGTCTGTTTCTGGACGTGTGGTTTCTGAACATTCGGTTTCTGAAAACATGGAGCCTGAAGAGCAATTGGCCCGGCCCGCCGCCTGGTGGGATCGTTTCGCACCAGCCCATCTGACAAGCCGCATCCTGATCATCAATCTGTGTGGCCTGATCATCCTGGTGCTTGGCATCCTGTTTTTCAATCAAAGCCGCAAAAGCCTGATTGACAGCCGTGTACAAAGCCTGATGACACAGGCGCAAATCATGGCTGCAGCGGTCGGCTCGTCGGTTTCAGTGGAAACCGATCAGCTCATTCTCGACCCTGAACAGCTGATCGAGCAGCAGCTCAACCCCAATGCGGCAGCGCCGGCAACTTCCGGGCAGACCGACTTTCTGGTCAATCCGGACCGGGCCGGGCCTGTTTTGCGGCGCCTGGTCTCAAACACCGACATTCGGGCGCATCTGTTTGACCGGGACGGCGCCATGATTGTCGACAGCCGTTATTTTTACGGGCGCGGCGAAGTGCTGCGGATCAATCTGCCGCCGCGCGACACAAAAGACGAAGATTCCCTGTACGCTGCACTTTGGGACAAATTCAACGAATGGTTCTTCGCTGTCGGCTACAAGGAACAAAAGGAATATACCGCCACCAATGGCAGCGAGTTTGAGGAAATTCGTGCAGCACTTAACGGGGCGTCCGTCTCCGTGGTGCGCGTCAACAAGAAGAAAGAGATCATTGTTGCGGTTGCTGTACCTGTACAGCGGTTCCGCGCGGTTCAGGGCGCACTTGTCCTGACCACGCCGGGAGGCGAGATTGACGCTGTCTTGCGCGAAGACCTGCGGATTATTCTGTTTATCTTCATGTTCACCTCGCTCGTGACCATCATTTTGTCATTGCTGATGGCGGGCCATATCGCCGAACCCATCAGACGCTTGTCCGGTGCCGCTGCCGCAGTGAGCCGTGGCAATGCCAAGCGTGTCGAAATTCCGGACTTTTCATCCCGGCGCGACGAAATCGGGCATTTGTCCAGCTCTTTAAGGGAGATGACCAGTTCACTCTACAACCGCATCGAGGCCATCGAGGCATTTGCAGCAGATGTTGCCCACGAGCTTAAAAACCCCCTCACGTCTCTGCGTTCGGCGGTTGAAACCATCGAATATGCCCGCACGCCGGAACAACGCGAACGTCTGGTTGCCATCGTCAAGGATGACGTCAAGCGGCTGGACCGGTTGATTTCCGACATTTCCGATGCATCACGCCTGGACGCCGAACTGGCCCGCAGTGAAGCGGGACCTGTCGACATGCGCCAGTTGCTTGAGACATTTGTCGAACTGGCCAATGAAACCCGGCGCGAAAACCAGCCTAAAGTGACCTTGAAAATCGAACCGTTGTCGGGTGAATTTTCGGGCAAGGACGGGTTTACAATCGCCGGTCATGACAACCGGTTGGGCCAGGTCACGCGCAATCTGATTGCCAACGCGGTTTCATTTTCGCCGCCAGACGGAGAAGTCGCCGTAACGCTGCGGCGAAAAGGGCGGATCGTGGAGTATGTCGTGGAGGATAGCGGGCCCGGCATTCCACCGGCAAACCTGGAGCGGAATTTCGAGCGGAACTACACCCACAGGCCGGAAAA
>JABDRA010000564.1 GCA_013041995.1 Anderseniella sp.
CTGGAAGCCTGCCCATGGCCGGAAGCACTTGCGATCTCCATGGTTGAGACCGATGAGGCTCGGGATCTGTGGCGGGTGGAGGCCATCTACGCGGATGAGCCTGCAAGCACTGAAATTGATGACGCCCTGCAACGCGCCGGTCTCGACAATGCCGGGCTGACCATCGCTGCCATAGCGCAAAAGGACTGGGTGCGCGAAAGTCTTGCCGGTCTGGCACCGGTTGTTGCCGGGCGCCTGTTTGTGCACGGCAACCATGATCGCCACCTGCGCCCGGCGGGAAGCATCAATATCGAAATCGACGCCGGTCTGGCCTTCGGCACAGGCCATCACAATACGACACGCGGGTGCCTTGTCGCCCTGCAGAAAGTTCTGAAGGCTCACAAGCCGAAAAGTTGCCTGGACTTGGGGTGTGGTTCCGGTGTTCTGGCCATTGCGGCCTGCAAGCTGACCGGCATCACAGCCATTGCCAGTGATATTGACCAGGATGCCGTCACCGTCACCAGGGATAATGCCCGTTTGAATGGCACCGCCCACCTGATGCGGTGCGTCACAGCGGCCGGGCTCGATCATCCGGCAATCACCGCACACTCACCCTACGACCTGATACTGGCGAATATTCTGGCCAGGCCCCTGGTGTCACTGGCGCCGGCCATTGCCAGGGCGCTCAGCGCAGACGGCAGGCTGATCCTGTCCGGCCTGACCAGTGATCAGGTCCGCATGGTACGCGCAGCCTATCTCGCCCAGGGCCTGAGCGTTACTGATACGCTGCTCGATGACAACTGGGCGACACTCACGCTTGCGCAAAAACAAAGAGGGATTGCCTGAACCATCCCTCCTGAAACTCATTTTTGTAAACAGATGCAGAAACGCTAATTGTTAGCGGCCCCAGACATGGGCCCGAATGTCAGCGCGTTCCAGACCGATGTCTGCCAGCATTCTGTCATCAAGGCCTTCCAAGCGTGTCTGTACCCGGCGACGATGTCCATAGGTTTTGACACTGTTCACAACGCGGCGCAGCTGCCCAACAAAGTCGAGACTGGCTCCATCGCGCATTTCAACGGCACGGTTTGCAACGACGACGACCATTTCATTTCTCCATTTTCAACAAGATCCGGATTATTCTGTCCCAAATCCGGAGCGGTTTGCATTTCTGTACCACGCTGTTTTTTGCGCCGCACAATTTGTATGTCCCGTATATGTTGAGTGCATGATTTTTTACCAGAGACGTTTTGATATCTCTGATATGCGCACTGTGCATATCGAAATAAACGGCCTGTTAACACTTCAGAAAATAGCAAATATATTATTATAAATCAATATGTTAATTATAATTTCAGTACTCTGTATTACCTGTCTTGGAATTAACAAATCAGCCCACCTCGCAATGGTGCGACAAAAGTGCTCACCTGCACATAAACAAGGCACTAATCGTATCGTCACATTTTTAATAATATTGCGCCGCACAATTATCTGATACGACGGAATCAATGTCGGCCATGCATTGCCGACACACACAGTCTTCGCTATTCTGGCGCAATGTTTCAGGATTTTGCAGACACCAACCAGCGCCATCTCACACCAGCACGCATTGCAGACCTTCGAGCCCGGTTCGACGCCCTGGGCATAGACGGCCTGATCGTCCCGCGAGCCGACCAGTATCAGGGCGAATATGTCCCGGCCTGTGCCGACCGTCTGAACTGGCTGACCGGATTTTCCGGTTCAGCCGGCAGTGCCGTGTTTCTGAAATCGACAGCCGCCATCCTTGTTGACGGGCGCTACACGCTGCAGGTGCGCGAGCAAATCGACCTTGATCTCATAACGCCGTTGCAGGTGCCGGACCAAACTCCCCACGCCTGGGTAGAACAGAACATTCCAAAGGGCGGAAAACTCGGATTTGACCCGTGGCTGCTCACTGTCAGGGACGCGGACCTTTTTGATAAGGCATGTCGCCGGGCCGGCGCGGAACTGGTGGCACTGGACAGCAACCCGATTGACGCAATCTGGATTGACCGGCCCCCAGCTCCGGCGAAACCGGTCATACAACAGCCATTGCAGTTTGCCGGCGTGTCGGCATCAGACAAATTGCGCGCCGTTGCCGAGGGGTTGCAGCAGCGCGACGCTGCGGCCTGCGTCCTGACCCAGACAGATGCCGTTGCATGGATTTTCAACCTCCGCGGCAGTGACATTCCCCACACACCCGCCGTGCTCGCCTTCAGCATTGTTCATGAAGATGCCTCGGCAGATCTGTTTCTGGACCCAGCCAGAATTGACGAAGATGCCCGAGATGCACTGACCCAGGCCAATGTCCGCCTGTCGCCGCCTGAAATGATGACAGAAGTTCTGCAGGCACTTGGTGCAGCAGAGGCCAATGTGGAACTTGATTTTCAGTGGGCAGCAGAGGCTCTCAGGCGCACCCTTGAGGCATCCGGCGCCACCGTAATCCACCACGAAAGCCCCTGCACACTGCCGCGCGCCACCAAGAACCGGGCCGAGCTGGAAGGCGCACGCGCAGCTCACCTGCGTGACGGTGTCCCCATGGCACAGTTTCTGCGCTGGATGAACGACACAGCACCTGCCGGCAAACTGGACGAAATATCTGCAGCACAGAAGTTGGAAACCCTGCGTACACAAACCGGCGAACTGCGCGACCTGTCATTTGATACAATTTCAGGTGCCGGACCGCATGCCGCCATTCCCCATTACAGGGTATCGGAAACCAGCAATCTGCCGGTAGAAATGGACCGAATATATCTCGTTGATTCCGGCGCGCAGTATGTGGACGGCACAACAGATATCACCCGCACAATTATCGTCGGCACGCCGACAGATGAAATGAAGGATCGTTTCACCCGCGTTCTGCGCGGCATGATCAATCTGTCCCGCGCAAGGTTCCCGGCCGGCACCACCGGTGGTCATCTAGATTCGATAGCCCGGGCACCGCTGTGGGAGGCTGGTCTCGACTTTGATCACGGCACCGGTCATGGCGTTGGCAGTTACCTGTCGGTGCATGAAGGTCCGCAGCGGTTTTCAAAGGCCGACAGGACCGTGCTGCAACCGGGCATGATCATGTCCAATGAACCTGGCTACTACAAGGCAGGCGAATATGGCATCCGCATTGAGAACCTGCTCGTAGTGCGCGAGGCTGAGACCATCGAAGGTGGCGAGCGTCCCATGCACTGGTTTGAGACGCTGACCTTCACTCCCATTGACCGCAATCTTGTAGAGCCTGCCATCATGACAGATGCCGAACTGGCCTGGCTCAACAACTACCATGCCCAGGTTGTGAAAAAAATCGCACCACGGCTGGACAGTGACGAGGATCGGGCGTGGCTGGAAACAGCCTGCGCGCCGGTCAGCCGATAAGCATTCGCAGGATCACCACGCTGGCCACGCCTGTGGCC
>JABDRA010000569.1 GCA_013041995.1 Anderseniella sp.
CTATCGGACTGGCCGAACCGGGCCTGAACCGGGTCATTCGCGCTGGATACAAATTATTGAAATTGCTGACCTATTTTACAGTTGGCCCGAAAGAAGCGCGAGCCTGGACCGTAACCACCGGCACCAAGGCACCCGCTGCCGCCGGGGTTATTCACACCGATTTTGAAAAGGGCTTCATCCGCGCTGAAACCATCGCCTACGATGACTTCGTGACATTGTCAGGTGAAGCAGGCGCACGGGATGCCGGCAAGATGCGGCTTGAAGGCAAGGAATACATTGTCCTGGACGGCGACGTGCTGCATTTCCGCTTCAACAACTGACCGGCAACCTGGGGCCATACCGAGTGTTCATTGTTTCCTATGCGGCTTGAACACAGCCAGCCCGCGTCCGCTAATGACGACAACGTTCACTGCTTTCGGTGACCTGCGGTTGACGTGGGTCTCAAACTCGAAGCGGAGCATGTCTCCCAGTTCAGTGTTGCGCAGCTCAGCTTCGCTGCTGGCTTCGCGTTGAATTTTCGCCAGTACCTTATTGCGAAGTGCAGTTTCGGCCTGCGCCAGAGCTGGTTTTGACAGCGAGTACCGCAGGTCACCAACACTGCGGGCCGGCAGCATTTTCAGCCTCGCTGCCACATCAAGCGGATCTGCAAAGCCGGTAACGGTGAGCAGAACCGTGACATCACCAAAATACCCGAAGTCGTCTGAATCCGAACGGCGCTGGCGCAATTCCATGGCTGTGATGGTGGCTTCGGCCACGCGCATGCCAGCACCTTCCGCCTCACGGATGATATCGGTTTTCCGGCGTCGCAATGTCGTGATCAAGCCATCAAACGTCTGGTGGACAGAGCTGAATTCAAGGGACATTGTTATCTGGTCCGTCCTGAATTCATCCTGCACGCTCGCTGCGGCGCGAATGGGCTGGTTCTGCACCTGAGCCTGCCAAAGTTTGGTCGCGTGACTGTCTGCATCTTCTGCAATCGCGGTGTGCGGGAGGATTGCGACGATTGCAATTGCCGAAGTGACGGTAAGTGCTCTCATTCGTTGTCAGCCTCCTGATATTGACCGGTGGTCTTGTGTATTTGTTGCATGTACCTCCTGTGTTGTTCAATTCAACCAAATGTGGGTTTCCCGCCTGATGAACTATCCTGCCCCTTGACCGCAGACCGTACAGGCTCGAAAACAACGTCCATGTCTGGGGAATTATTGCATTACGAAGATTTCAAGGTTGGCGATACGCGCACCTGTGGTGCGTTTGCCATGTCGCGCGACCTGATCCGTGAATATGCGGGTGAATGGGACCCGCAACCGTTTCACCTTGATGAAGACCTGGCCAATGCTTCCGTGCTTGGCGGCTTGTGCGCATCGGGGTGGCAGGTGTGTTCGATCATGAATCGGCTGATGGTGCTGGGCTATGCCAACCAGGCTGCCGGCATGGGTTCTTTTGGTGTCGAGCAGGTGAAATGGATGAAGCCGGTCTATGCTGGCGATGTGCTGTCGCTGCGCTATACCGTGCTGGAAAAACGGGTGTCATCCAAACGGCCTGAAATGGGCATTGTGCGCATGCGCTGGGAGGCCCTGGACCAGACCGGTGAACCGAAAACTGAAATGACCGGCACCAATCTGTTTCGCGTTCGTGCAGCGGGTGCATCATGAGCGGTTACACTTCGATCTGGCTGGAAGACTTTGAGGCCGGCCAGCAAGCGGTCTACGGCGATTATCATTTTACCCGCGACGCGGTGATTGACTATGCGCAGAAGTATGACCCGCAGGCCTTTCATCTGGATGACGAGGCCGCAGCCATGACGTATTTCGGCAAGCTGGCTGCTTCCGGATGGCATACGGCGTCTGCCTGCATGAAGCTGCTTGCGCAGTATCATTTTTCGTTGCGTGATGCTGCTGCTGCGCGCGGTGATCCGCTGCCGGCGCTCGGCCCGTCACCGGGATTTGAGAACCTGCAATGGAACCGACCGGTCTATCCCGGGGATACTGTAACCTATGGCGGTACCATCACAGGTGCGCGCAAGATGAAATCGAGACCCGGATGGGG
Source organism: Anderseniella sp. (assembly GCA_013041995.1). Lineage (GTDB taxonomy): Bacteria > Pseudomonadota > Alphaproteobacteria > Rhizobiales > Aestuariivirgaceae > Anderseniella. Next base: position 2,047 of record JABDRA010000569.1, read on the forward strand.
GCTTGTCACACTGACGCCACACGGCCACAACCAACATGGTGACAAGGTATTTTCATACGATTCAACGGTGATGTTCGCGTGCCGCGGCAATACCGGGACATAAAAGGATACGTCAGATGAGCAAGGGTATCTCACTGGTAACGGGTGCAGGATCAGGCATTGGCCGGGCATGTGCCATTGCCCTGGCTGCAGACGGCTGGACAGTGGTGCTGACAGGCAGGCGTGAAAACGCCTTGCAGGAAACCATCGCCGAGGCCGGCGGGTTGGGTTCGCAAATGCAGGCTATTGCGTGTGATGTCACGGATCCTGCTTCAGTTGACGCGTTATATGCAGGCATCGACAAGGCTCACGGCCGGATTGATATCGTGTTCAACAATGCCGGGACCAATGTGCCACCGCTCAACCTGGCAGATTTGTCATTTGATCAGTGGCGTCAGGTCATCGGCGTCAATCTTGACGGTGCCTTTCTGATTGCCAAAGGCGCCTTTACCATGATGCGAGACCAGAGCCCGCAGGGCGGGCGCATCATCAACAACGGCTCGATTTCTGCGCATGTTCCACGACCGGGGTCAGCGCCTTATACCGCCTCGAAACACGCCATAACCGGGCTGACGCGATGCATCTCGCTGGACGGGAGAGCGTTCAATATCGCCTGCTCGCAGATTGATATCGGCAATGCGGCTTCAGCCATGACGGATGCCATGAAAAAGGGCGTGCCGCAGGCAGACGGCAGCATGAAGCCGGAGCCGGTGATGGATGTGTCCAACGTCGCCTCTTCGGTGGTCTACATGGCCAGCCTGCCGCCGGAAGCCAATGTTCAGTTCATGACGGTGATGGCAACCAACATGCCGTTCATCGGACGCGGGTGATCAGGCCTGCTTGCCGTAGCTTTTGAACCTGGCGATCACGCGGTCCATTTCGGCGTCGTCGAGAACATGGCCACCACCCAGGCTGAGCACGTCGATATACTGCCGGGCAAGCGTTTCGACCTCGCCGGCCAGTTCCAGCGCCTTGCCCAGATTGCCGGCAAAGGCGATCTGGCCATGATTGGCCAATAGGCAGGCCTTGTAGCCGCCAGAGAGCGAGGCGACCGCACTTGTCGCCAGTTCGTCGGTGCCGAAGGTTGCGTAGTCCGCAAGCGGGATCTTCTTGCCGCCGGCAACTGCCACCATGTAGTGAAATGCCGGGATGTCCATGCGCGCGCAGGCAAGTGCCGTGGCAGCCATGGAATGGCAGTGCACGATGGCTTTGGCGTCGGGAAAGGCGTTGTAGATAGCAAGATGGAACGGTGCTTCCGATGACGGTTTTTTCTGATCTTCGGCAATGACGCCATCCATCGACATCTTCACCATATCGGCCGGCTGGTAGTCGGCGTAGGGCAGTCCGGTCGGGGTCACCAGAATACTGTCCCCGATACGCACGGACACATTGCCGGAACGCTGCGGCGACAGGCCCTTTGCACTCATTGCCTGAGCGGTTTCGACCACCGCGCGGCGAAGTGACGCTTCATCACTCATGTCTTGCGCTCCGGATACAATGATAACAGGCCTTCAGCGGATGCCTCGCAGACACCACGCTCGGTAATCAGGCCGGTGACAAGGTGGGCAGGCGTGACATCAAAGGCTGGATTGCCGGCACCCGATCCGGGAGCCGATATCTGCACCTTGACAATGGACCCGTCTGCTGCCAGTCCGCTCAAATGGGTCACCTCGTCGCCATCGCGTTCCTCAATGGGTATGTCGGCCACACCGTCCGCCACTGACCAGTCGATGGTTGAGTGCGGCAGGGCGACATAAAACGGGATGCCATTATCCTTTGCAGCAAGGGCTTTCAGATAGGTGCCGATCTTGTTGCAGACATCGCCATTGGCTGCTGTGCGGTCGGTGCCGGTGATGACCAGGTCCACCTGGCCGTTCTGCATCAGGTGGCCGCCGGCATTGTCGACCACGATGGTGTGCGGCACACCGTGACTGCCAAGCTCCCACGCGGTGAGAGCTGCGCCCTGATTGCGCGGCCGGGTTT